>DASPHQ010000674.1:0-8979 GCA_035629595.1 Urbifossiella sp.
CAGGGCGCCGAGCCGCGGGGCGGCGACGGCGGTCACCTCGTCGGCGGAGCGGTTCGCGGTGAGCCGGATCGGGGCGGGGTCGTGACCCACGCGGTCGAGCTTCGGTTTCGGCAGGGCGTGCCGGCCGTGCTCCCACAGGTCGTCCAGGCAGCCGACCACCACGACGGCCGTCGGCAGGGCGTCGGCGACGTCCACGAGCGTGTTCACCGCGGTGCGGAACAGGTCCATCGGCCGGGTGTCGCCGCGGCCCAGCTCGATCACCTCGTCGATCTGATCGACCAGCAGCACCAGCGCCGCCGACTGCACCGCGGCCATCAGCCGGCCGAGGCCGACGATCGTGCGCAGCGGCATCTCGTCGCCCGGCCGCGGGACGAGGCCGCCGAGCATCCGCCGGTCGTGGTCCGGCAGGTCTTCGCACCGCAGCCAGCTCAGCGCCTTCGGGCGGAGCCGGCCGTCGTTCGGCAGCAGGAACAGCACGGCGCGGAGGAGGTTCGCGTCGAGCCCGGCGAACTGCGGGTACTGCACCGCGGCGTCGGCGAAGCGGAACACCAGCTCGGCGACCTCGGGCGGGTCGAGGAGGTCGTCGCACAGCCGCCGGCGGTCGGCGGCGGGGATCATATCGAGGGCGTCGAGCAGACCGCGGGCGAGGCGGCCGAGCCCGGTCGCCGCGGCCCCGGGGCGGTACGGCTGCTCCAGCGAGTCGATCAGGTAGCTGAGCATGTAGCGGGCGTAGTTCGCCGACCGGCTCGTCATCTGAAGGTAGCCGCAGTACGCGGTGCCGGCGGCGTGGGCGGCGCTGCGGAAGGCGCGGAGCAGGTGCGTCTTGCCGCTGCCGGCCTCACCGAGCAGCAGGAGCGTCTTGCCGTGCGGCGGTGGCTCGGCCGACGACGCCCGGGTCAGCAGCCGGCCGAACGCCGCCCGCGCCTCGGGGTGGACGGTCTCCACGTCGAACGGGTCCGGGGTCCACACCTCGTTGCCGTGGACGACGCCGCCGAACACCGCGGGGCCGTCCGGCCGGCAGAACGCGGCCGCCCGCGGGTCGGCGGCCGCGGGGGCGGGGGCGAGTGCGGTCATGGTCGGCCCTCCGCCGCGACGAAGTGGAACACCGCCGTCAGGAACGTCGTCTCGGACTCGCGCACGTCGGCCGGGTCCATCAGCTGCACGAGGTCGGCGCGGCTGAGGGTGAGGAGGTCGGCGCGGTTGGCGTCCACGAGCTTCGCCTTGAACCCGTCGAGCCCCAGCGGCGCGAACCGCGGCTCGTCGCGCAGCTGCCGCCACACGTGGCTGATGAACACCTTGTTCCCGCCGAACCGGCCCGTCGGGCAGTCGCGCGCCGCCGACTGAACCGTCGCCGCGAACATCTCCAGGTCGAACGGCTCGTCCGCCGGCGGGCGCGGGGCGGGACGGCCGGCGACCCAGTCGGCCAGGATGGCGCCGCGGACGCCGCCGCGCGCGAGGTTGAGGAGCACGCGCGGCACCACGACTTCGGCGGCCTTCGGGGCGAGCGGCTGGTCGGAGCCCACCGCCCGCGCCAGTGCCGCCCGCTTGAGCGCCGCGAACGTCGTGACCTCGGGGAAGCCGAGTTCGCGGCAGGCGACGGCCTCGAGCGCCGCGCCGAGCGTCGGGTCGGGGCCGAGGGGCAGGCCGAGCGCCCGCGTCAGCTGGAGCGCGGCGAGCCGCTTCGCGTCCGTCGGGGCGTCGCGGCCCAGCGCCATCGGCAGGAGGCAGCGCGACTTCACCGCGGCCCAATCCCCCCTGCCGGGCACGGCCTCGACGCCGAGGAACGCCAGCGCCCGCGCGCGGCCGGCGTCCGTGAGCCGCTGCCCCTTCGGCGTGACCAGCCCGTCCGCCCGGAGTTCGGCCAGCGCGTCGGCCACCGCGGCGGTCGACGGCGGCTCGCGGAACAGCGGCGCCAGGTCGGCGCGGAGCTTGTGTGTCGGGAGGTTCGACTTCGCCGGCAGGAGTCGGGCGAGGATGAGGTCGACGAGCGCGACCGCGGCCGGCGGGTCGAGAACGGCGGGGGCGGTCACGGGCGGGCACCTCCGGGTGCGTTCCGGCCTGCGGCGACCGGGTGTTCCGCCCGAGTGTCACGCCGACACCGTGGCCGAACGGGGCCATTGTGCCGGCTCGGCCGAGCGCGTGCGAGGAAAACCCGCGGCCGTGGTGCTTTTCTTCACCCCCCCCGGGTTCCACAGGCGGGGAGCTACGGCGCGGGCCGCGGCTCGATCGTCGGGCCGCTCCACACGATGCGGCAGTTCGGCAGCGCCGCGCGGAGCTGGTCCACCCCGGCGGCGGTCACCTTCGTGTTGTTCACGTTCAACTCCCGCAGCGCCATGAGCCGGCAGAGCTGCGGCACCGCCGCGTCGGTCACGGCGGTCGCGTTCAGGGACAGGGTGTTGAGCGTCTGGATGGCCGCGAGGTGGACGGCACCGGCGTCGTCCACCGCTTTGCACCCCTGGAGGGTGAGCGTTCCGAGCGGTTCCCGGCGGAGGGCGGCCAGCCCCACACCGGTCACCTTTGAGTTGCTGAGGGTGAGGACGTTGACATTCGTGGTGGCCCCGGCAATGGCCTTCAGCGCGTCGTCGTCCGGCGGGGTCGTCTCGGACCCGGCCGCGCCGATGTGCAGGGCGCGGAGCGCGGCGAACCGCGCCAGGTGGTTGTACCCGGCGACCGTCAGCCCCGCCCGGTCGAGGTACAAGACGGTCACGGTCTGCGCCAGCGGGATGTCGGCGGCGCGGCGGAACTGTTCCGCCGTGACCGGCCCGGTGAGTTGCAGCGTCAGCCCCGCCGTCCAGTCGGGCGGGACCGCGCGGAGGGCGGCGAGGGCTGCCGGGTCGAGCGGGCTCGCAACGGCGGAGCGTGCCAGGAGGTACAGCCGGCTCCCGGGTCGTAGGTCGCTGACGGTTTTCGCGTCGCGGACCTTGCCGTCGGTGTCTTGCACCTGGACCGTGAAACCGGCCGCGACCAGTTCCGCGACTGCCGCCCGCTGCGCCGGGGTCGGCGGAGCCGGCAACGACGCCTTCGGCTCGATCGTCGGGCCGTTCCACTCGATCCGCACGTCCGGCCGGGCGGCGGCGAGCCGATCCACGTCGGCACGGGTGGTCTTGTCGATCTGGATGTTGAGCGAGCGGAGGGCGGTCATCTTCCCGAGCGGCTCGACGAAGGCCACAAGTACCGCGGGGTCCGATCCCCGGAGGTCGAGTTCGGTCAGGTGAGTGAAGGCGGCGAACCGGCCCACGTTCTGCGGGGTCGCCTGTGCGCTCAGGTGGCGGACCTGGGTGGCCCCGGCGAGCGCGTCGAGGGCGGCCGGAATCGCCGTCTCCTGGCCGACTATCAGGGTGTACAAGGCCGGGGCGCCCTTGAGCCGGGCCAGCGCCGCAGGGCTGATGGGGGTCGCGTAGATCGTCACGGAGCTCAGCGTCGGGTTGGCCAGGACCGCGTCCACCCACCCATCGCCGCCGGGATTTCGACCGATGCAGAGAGTCCCGAGTTTCAACCCCCGCGTACCGGCCAGCCCGGCCGGGGTGATCCGCGTGTCGCCGACGTGCAGATAGGACAGGTTGCGGAAGCGGGCGATCTCGGCCATCCCGGCGTCGGTGATCTGCGTGCCCTGAACTTGGAGCTCCCGGGCGGCGGCAAACCCGGGGATGGCCGCGAGTCGGGCGAAGTCCTCGTCGGTGAACGGGGTGTAGCCAAGGTGCAGAATGCCGACCGGCGGGAGGTCGCGGAGCTTCGCCGCCAGGTCCGCGGACAGGTGCGGTGTGATGTCTAGAGTGTCCACGCGGAGGACGACGGGCGGCAGCCGATCCTGCGGGCCGACTCTGACCGTCGCCTCACCTTTCCCGTCGGCCCCGGGGGCTATCACCTCGACGCTCCCACCGCCCGCCAGCAGCGCCTCGACCGCCGCCCGCTGCGCGGGGGTGAGCGGGACCGGCGGGGACGTGGCCGGGGAGAGATCCCACACGGCGGCGTAGTCCACCGTCACGGCGGCGGGACCGTCGGTGGACACGACCGCGGACGCCTGGACCGCCGCGGTGAAGATGTTCGGCCCGTCGAGTGCCGGGTCGTCGGTGCCGCGGGCGACCGTCATGCCGTTCACCCACACCTCGTAGTCCTTGCCGACCGCCCGGCCGGCGACGGACACCCACTTCCCGACCGCCAGCGCCGGGTCGTCGGCTGTCGCCTCGGCGAGGGGCGTCCACTTGTCCTGGCGAGTGCCGCCGGGGTAGGTCATGTCGATCCGACCGACCGACCACCGCCCGGCCGGGCTGATGCGAACGAGCAGCCAGTTCCCGCGGGAGGTCATGGTGCGGACGCGGAACACGATCTGGTTCGACCCGTTCTCGACCTTCGTGCGGGTGACGAACGCCACGTCCGGCGCCGTCGGTCCGAAGGTGGCGGTGACCGCGGTGTTGGCCTTCGCTGTGGCCGTCTCGACGCGGTACGCGCCGTTCTCGACGACGGAGCGCTGCCCGGCCCGCGTGCCCTGGAAGACGGTGCCCGTCTTCGGGTCGTTGAACGTGTCGTGGAAGACGAGCCGGCCGGGGAAGGCGTCCGTCGCGGGCGGCGTGTCGCCGGCGGGGAGCTTCGGAGCGGGCCGCGGCTCGATCGTCGGGCCGTCCCACTCGATCCGCACGTCCGGCCGCGCGGCCGCGAGCTTCTCGACACCGGTGTCCATGACCTTGGTCTGCTTGACGTAGAGGTAACGCAGCGACTTGCACTTTGCCAACTGATCGAGCGAGGCGTCCGTCACCCGGTCGTTCAACACAAGACTCACTGCATTCAACCCGGTATACCCGGTCAGGTGTACGAACTCCTCTTCCCGCAACGCGTGCGACCCACGGCCCCAGTTGAGGTTGGCGAGCGTTTGCCAGCGGCCCTCGGCCTTCAGGAAGGTGCCGGTGAGCAGGGGCGTGTCCTCAATGCCGAGGGTGACGAGCGGGAGAGCCCGGAGGTGTTCCAGTCCGCGGTCGGTCACCCGCGGCAGTTGGGAAAGACCCACATCTTTCAGCCTCGGGGCTCGGGTCAGGTGGGCCAGCCCGGCGTCGGTGAGGGCCGCCTGCCCGTGGAGTCGCACCGCCTCGACGCCCGCGAACCAGGGCTGGCGGGACAGGGTATCCAGGTCGGCGTCGGTCGTGGCAGCCCCGTTGAGCAGGCCTAAGAACCACACCGTGGGAGGCAACTCGGCGAGAACCGAACGGGCCGCGGCCGTGAGCGGGAAGCCCCCGCTGAACCTGACGCCGACAACCGGAAGCGGTTCCGGCGGTAGTCGCTTCAACTCATCCTCTGCCCCCCCGACTGTGACATCCCGACCGTCCTTGAAGACCGTGATAACTCCGTCGTTCGCCAGCACCCATTCGACAGCCGCCCGCTGCGCCGGGGTGAGCGGGGTCGGTGCCTGTTGTTTAGGCTGACCCGAGGCCGGCTGCGGCCGGCGCGCGGCGGCCAGCTTCTCGGCGGTCACCTTCACCAGCACGTCGCCGCCACGGCGCAGCTGGAACTTCTCCATCACTAGCCTCTCCGTCGAGCCCGGCTCGCGCACCTCCACCTCGCCGTCCTTCGTCGCCGTCACCAGGTACACCCGCTTCTTGCCGTCCTCATCGCGGCGCAGCTCCACGGCGCCGCCCTTCACCACCACCTCCGTGTTCGGGTCGTCCACCTCCACCACCAGTTCGCCCTGGTTCGTCGCCACCCGCACGATCGTCGGCCCGTTCGCCGCCGCCAGCCCGGCAACGGCCACGAACAGCACCGCCGCCGCCACCCGCCAGCGGCGCCGCGCCGCCCGCCGGGGCGCGGCGGGCTCGAACGCCTCCGTCGTGTCACCGCCCGGTCGGCCCGCCGCGGGGGGAAGCGCCGGCCCTGTGCCAGCGATGTGCGTGATCGAGTCGCGGGCCGGCTCGGAGGCGAGGCGGGCCAGCTCGTCGGCGACGGCGCGGGCCGACGCGGGGCGGCCGGCCGGGTCCTTCGCCAACAGCCGCGTGATGAGGTTCGACAGCCCCGCCGGCACGGCCGGGTTCACCTCGCTCGCCGCGGGCGGCTCGGTCGTTGCCAGCGCGGTGAGGACGGCGAACGTGTCGTTCCCCGGGAATGGCCGGCGGCCGGCGGCGGCGCGGTAGAGGACGCAGCCGAGGCTGAACAGGTCGGCGCGGGCGTCCACGGCCGCGCCGCGGGCCTGCTCGGGGGCCATGTACGCCGGCGTGCCGACGATCGCCCCGGACGCGGTCAGCCCGTCGGCCCCGGTCGCGCTGCGGGCCAGGCCGAAGTCGAGGATGCGCGTCCGCTTGAACGCCCCGCCCGGGGTCCGCTCCAGCCACACGTTCGACGGCTTGATGTCGCGGTGGACGAGCCCCGCGGCGTGGGCCGCGGCCAGCCCCTCCGCCACCTCGCGGCCGATGCGCAGCACGTCGGCCACGGCCAGCGGGCGGCCGCTGTGGAGGCGGTCGTCGAGGGTTTCGCCGGCGAGGAGCGGCATCGCCAGGAACGGGACGCCGCGGTCCTCGCCGGTCTGGTAGATGGGGACGATGTGGTCGTGCTCGACGGCCGCGGCCGCCCGCGCCTCGCGGAGGAAGCGCTGCCGGGAGGCCGGCTTCGCGGCGAGCGTGGGGAGCATGACCTTCAGCGCCACCCGCCGGCCGAGCCGGTCGTCGGCGGCCTCGAACACGGCCCCCATGCCGCCCTGCCCGAGGAGCCGCAGCACGCGGTAGCCGCCGAGCCGACCGAGTTCGCCTTCCGCCTCCGCCGGGGCGAGGGCGGCGAACGGGTCGTCGGCGTCGGCGTCGGACACGGCCGCGACCGCGTCGGCGACCTCGTCGGCGGTCGGGTCGCCGACCGGGGGCGGCGCGAGCGATTCGGTCGGCGGCTCACCCCCCACGAGCCCGGCGGCGCGGGCTACGGCCGCGACGACGTCGGGCGCGTCGCTCGCCTCGGCGGGGCCGCGCAGGGCGGACAGGAGGGTGTCGTCAGCCTTCATGTCGACGAGCGTGGTGGCGACGTGCGGGTGGTCGTCGAGGTAGCGGCCGACGGCCTCCAGCTCGGCCGGCGGCAGGTCGCCGAGGAGGAAGCGGCGGAGGGTGGCGTCGGTCGGGGGGAGCTCGGCGGTCATGGGGCACCGGGCCGGGTGAGCGGGTCGTCGGAAAGGAGTACGAGCGGGGGCGGGCGGACCTGTTGCGAAAATCGTGTTTGGTGTTTGGTGTTTGGTGTTTCGCTGGGGTGACTGGTCGGGTGAAGCCCACCCGTTGCAACGGGAGGGCTTTGCAGCTTTTGCCACCTCCGCGAAACACCAAACACCAAACACGATTACGACCACAGCCCCGCCAGCTCGCGCCGCAGGCGGGCCAGCACCCGCGCCCGCGCCAGGTACACCGCGTTCACGCTCAGCCCCACCTCGGCCCCCACCTCCGCGGCCGGGCGGCCGTCCACCGCGGTTCCCCAAAACGCCTTCCACGTCGCCGGGGCGAAGTCGGCCGCCATCAGCCGGGCGGCACGGGCGGCCAGCACGCGGCGGTACTCGGCCTCGTCCAGCGCCGGCACCGGGTCGTCGGCCGCGACGCCGCTGTCGTCCGGGAGGGGGCCGGGCCGCTTCTTCCGCCGCAGGTCGCGGACCTTGTTCGCCAATACGGTGTGGAGCCACGCCCGGAAGCTGCGGCCGGGGTCGTAGGCGAACCCCGGCACGGCCCGCAGCACGGCGACGTACACGTCCTGGATCAGGTCGGGCCGGTCGGCCGCGGGGACGCGGGCGCGGTCGGCCCAGCGGGCCAGCAGCGGCGTGTACAGCGACACGAACCGCCCCCACGCGGCGGCCCGGTCCGGGCCGCGGAGCTGTTCCAGCAGCGTGGGAGAGGTCGAATCCATCGGGCCGGTCGGGCGGTGGAATGGTGAGGGGGATGATACCCGGTGCGGCGGCCGGCCGCAAATATCGATGCAACCGCCCCGCGGCGGAGCTAGGATCGGGCGTAGGAGTCGAACCCGCCGCCCCGGAGCCCCCGAGCGTGGGACCGATTACGCGCCTCGAATGCGAGTGGTGCCGGACCCAGAACGCCACCGGCGACGCCTCCTGCCGGGCGTGCGGGGCGCCGCTCGACGTCAAGAACCTCGTCAGCGACTCCGGCTGGCGCGAGGCGCCGCGCCTGCGCGACATGACCCGCGTCCACTTCGGCGGCAGCACCTGCCAGGTCGAGGGCGAGATCGTCCCCGTCTTCGAGGTCGACCTCGGGGCCGGCGACAGCGTCTACTTCGAGCACCACGTCCTCCTCTGGAAGGAGGGGCGCGTGCCCACCGCGGTGCTGCCGATGGCCGGCGCGATCAAGCGGCTGCTGGCCGGGATGCCGCTGGTCATCACCACCGCGAGCGGGCCGGGCCGCGTCGCCTTCTCCCGCGACGCCACCGGCGAGCTCGTGCTGATGCCGCTCCACCCGGGGGCGCAGCTCGACGTGCGCGAGCACGCCTTCGTGCTGGCGTCGCGGACCGTGGACTACACCTACGTGCGGATCAAGGGGCTGCGGAACATCCTGTTCGGCGGGCAGGGGATGTTCATGGACCGGTTCACCGCGCGGGGCGCGCCGGGGCTGCTGGTGCTGCACGGCTACGGCAACGTGTTCGAGCGGCACCTCGCGGCCGGCGAGAGCATCCTCGTCGAGCCGGGCGCCTTCCTCTACAAGGACGCCTCGGTGACGATGCAGGTCGAGATGCAGCGGCTGTCCACCGGGCTGTTCGGCGGGACGGGGCTGAGCCTCGTGCGGATGACCGGCCCGGGCCGGCTCGGCATCCAGTCGATGTACCACCACCATCACACCGAGTGAGGGCGATGGCCGGAACCCGCGAGTACGCCTGCCTGTGGTGCGGCCGCACGAGCGCCATCGAACCGGCCGCGCTGACCTGCCCGGCGTGCGGGGCCGCGGTGGACGTGCGGCGCACGGCCGACGACGCCGGCTGGGTGCAGCTGCCGCCGATCCGCGACATGGCCCGGCTCCAGTTCGGGGG
>DASPHQ010000675.1:0-7970 GCA_035629595.1 Urbifossiella sp.
CAGATGGCCGACGACCGTCGCGACGTGCTCGTACAGGCCGTCGTCCACCATGCCTTCAAAGGCCGACCGCCGTTCCTCCTCGGACATGTCCCGCCCTCCCCGGTCCGCGTCGTCCGTCCCGTACCCACTGTACAGACGCAGAAGCCCGGGAAATAAATCCGGAAAACCGATCCGCGTTACCCGTGGGAGTGATGCGCTTCGTGTCTTTCCTGGTGAAGGCGGACAGGGAGAGGGGGGAAAGAAAACTCCCCTCGGCCCGTCTGTCAAGTTCCTGCTGACAGTCCTTCCTTCCGTTTTTGAGAGCACACCGTCCGCGGCGTGCACCCGGAGGTCCACGCACATGTTCGCGCTACTCGGGGTCGTCTACGTCGGCGGCGGCTTCTTCTCGTTCCCGGTCTGGAAGAGCCGGGACAAGTGGGGCATCGCCGTCCTGCTGTTCCCCGCCCACTCCGTGCTGTTCTGGTACGGGACGCGGGCGGCGGCCGACCCGGTCCGGTTCGTCGTTGCGCCGCTCGTGTTGTTGATCGGCGTCACCATCACCGCCCACTCGCCCGGCGACACCGCGATCTTCGCCGGCATCGGCACCGCCGTCGCGTTCTTCGCGGTACTCGCGGCCGGCAACAAGCCGGACCGCGTGCTGTAGGAGTGTGGTCATGGAGTTGATCTGTGGCGGCTGGGTGGCGTTCGTCGTCCTGGCCCTGACCGGCCGGGCGCTGTGGAAGGCGAGCCAGGCAGTCGCCGATTGGAAGCCGTCTCCGCCGAGGCCCAAGCCGCCCACACCACCGCCGCCCAAGCCGACGGCCGAGCAGGTTGCGGCTGCCGCGAAGGAAAAGTACGAGGCCCGGGTCAGGTGGCTTGAGGGGGCCGGGCTGGACCCGATCGAGCTTCACGCGGGGCAGCTGAAGGCGAAGCAGACGTACCTTCGGGAGCTGGACGGGGTGCTGTGATGATGTGGGCCAAAGACGGCTCACCGATCACGAGCTGGGGATTCAACGTCCTCAAGGTCGGCGCGACGCGCAAGGGGAAGACGCTGTCAGGCGTCGCGGACATCGTCGCCCACCCGGAGGAGGCGGCGATCATCTTCGACCCGCACCCGGACAGTCTGGCGATGGCGGCTCTGACGCACGTCGAGGGCAACGTGCTGTTCGTCCGCCTGTCGGACATCGACCACCCGCTCGGCTTCGCGCTGCTGACGCCGTCGTCGCACCCGGATCCGCGGAAGCGGGAGATGGAGAACCAGAAGCGGGCCGAGGTGTTCACGGACATCCTCCTGCATCGGAGAGGCAGCGACGGCCTGGCGGGCACGCCGCTCATGGAGGAATGGACGATGGCGGCGCTGATGCTGTTCCTGTACCAGCGCACGCCGCTCCCGCTCCGCCTGCTGCCGTACGCCTTCTCGCCGGGCACGGACGAGTTTGAACGCCTGGTCGGCGGCTGCACGCTCGGCGAGATCAAGGCGAAGTTCCGACAGTACGCGGGCATGCCGCCGAGGACGCAGCGGTCCGAGGCCGGCTCCACGCAACGGTTATTCAACGCCGTCTTCCGCTCGCAGGCGTTCACGGCGTTCAGCGGCGGCGGCTTCGACCTGCCGCGGTTCCTCGACAACAAGGGACGGCTGATCTTCGAGAAGGGCGAGGACGTCAGTGACGACGCCATGCGGGTGATCTACGGGGCGGTGTCGCACCTCGTGATCGATTACGCGAAGGCCCGCAAGAGCCCGTTCCCGAGGTGGAGAATCCACACTGACGAGGCCACCAACGCGGGCTTGTTCAGTCCGAACGTCGAGGGCAAAGCCCTCAAAGAAACGTCTAAGAATGGCTTGAATTTCACGATCTACGTTCAGGATCTGGAGTTCCCCGGCGGGTCCGACGGCGTGCTGCAAAACTGCCTCCGCCACGAGTGGTTCGGCTGCCCGCTCTACGACCTGGCCCGCAAGGCGGCCGTGGACATCCTGTCCGGCCTGCCGGCGACCGACGAGGCCCGTGCGGCCCGCCTCGAATGGCTGACGACCGACGTCATGAACCTGGGGCCGGGTTGGCGGTGGGTCCGCGAGCCGCGGGGAAGTTGGAAGGAGTACGTGCCAATGCTCGCGTCTCCCTGGCCGAACTGGCCGGGTCTTAGAGACGCGAAGCTCAAGGAGAAGTTGGAGAAAACATGGCAGAGGAGCGAGTACGGGACGCCCGCTCTCCCGTGGTCTGGGGCCCCATGCACGCCGCCGTCATCGTCTTCCTCGGGTTCTTCTCCGCCACCACCGCCCAAGTCGCCACGTTCTTCGGCGGCGCGACGGTGGAAGTTCGGGAACGACAGGCCTCCCGCTGGCTCGTGACGCAGCGGAAACGCCGCAAGGTGCGGATGCTCGGCATCGTCCAGCGGCGGGGTAGGGGGCGGCCGGAGTACGTGTACGGCCGGAGGTGCAAACTCCGCGAGCTCGAACACGAGGTGCGCGTCACGGACGTCGCCCTGATGTACCGCGACCTCTGGACGTTCACAAGAGACGAAGAGGTGGGCGAGGGGAAAACCAAGACGATCCCCGATGCGGGGATGACCAACGGGAGGAAGCGGGCGTGGCTGGAAGTCGACAACCTGGGCAAGCAGTCGCGGAAGCAGTACGCGGTCAAGTGGGCGGCCTACTCCTGCGTGGGGGACTTCGTGTTGGTCGTCTGCACGAGCGAGAAGCGGATGCAGCAGGTCCGGAGTTGGTGCCCGGCCGCGCTGCACGACCGCGTGCTTCTGACGACGTTCGACCGCCTCGCGTCGGACGCGGCGGAGCCCTGGATCGACTGTGCGGGCGAGCCGGCGGAGCTGTGACGCATGTAGGAAATCACAATGTGATTTTCCCCGCCCCGCCATCAGTACCCCTTTCTTCCTTCAGCCGTTTTCGGCTTCAGGAATCAAGGCTGTCCTGTTTCGCGTCACCCGGCCGCCGGCCTCCATCCCCCCGCCGTCCGGCCCTGACCGTATCGCCCGCCACCGGCTTGACGGACTTGCCATCCGTCACCACGCCCGGCGGACGGCCGTCCGCCCGGACCACTGCCTGACCGGCCAACCACCACGGACCACCCGCGCGAGGGGCCGAGGACCACCGTGCGCGCCGAACCACGCGCCATCACCAACCGGAGACGTTCCATGGGTGTAGCCCTCTTCATGACCAGTGCCTTCGCCGTCGGGCTCTTGATCGTGTTCCTCGTCGTCGTCGCTGACAAGACCGAGGAGATCGAAAAGCTCAAGCAGCAGCTCCACGAAGCCAACATGCGGATGGGCGGCCTCCAGACCCCCATCGCAAGCCAGCCCCCGAAACAGGCGGGTGCGGTCATCACCATCAGCCCGGCGCCGGACGGACCGCCGCCGACGGTCACCGTGCACGACGCTTCGCCCCCCGTTCCCGCGCCGCCGACGGTCACCGTGCCGACAAGCCCGTCCGCCCCGCCACTGCCCAAGAGCATGAGAAGGAGGCCCACGCCATGAAGACCGCCCGCATTCTCCATTCGGTCACCATCGCCACGACCGATCCGGCCTGCGGCACGATTTGGTGTGAGACTGCCAGCGCAGGCTTTACGCCCCCCTCCCGCGCGGGATGGGAGGGTGAAGCGTGAGACGAAACCACCGGTGCCGCGGCCCGCCGGAGAGTACGCGGTACCAACCGACAACCCCCTGGGAGGCACCCATGCCCATCCGAACCTGGACCGAAGAGGTCTACATCGAGTGCGACGACCGCCACCTCGCGGCGTCGATCGCGGCCCACCACGGGCTCTACCAGCCCGACCTGGTGCAGATCAGCGCCAGCGTCCACCAGCAGTCCATCCAGGCACGCCAGACGGTTCTGGCGCTCCCTCCGGCCGCCCCGCGGTCGGTCAACCGGCTCCCCACTTACGACTTCGAGAGGGTCTCCTGACATGGCCAAGTACCACTACCGGCGCACCTACACGGAGCGCGCCTGTCCCCCCTGTCCCACCCCCCAGCGCTGCTGCGGCAAGTGCGGCAAGAAGGACTGCACCTGCACCGACGCCGGTGCGGCCATCGGCGGTGCCAGCGGCGCGGGCATCGGCTTCCTGCTCGGCGGGCCGATCGGCGCGCTGATCGGCTTCTTCGCTGGCGGCGCGACCGGGGCGGGCATCGGCAGCACGATGGACGACTGACGAGACTCCCCGCGCACGGACGTGCGGGCCATCTTTCACCCGCGCTACACTCGCACCGTGACTGACGCGCTGCGACACGCGACGGAGGCCAGGGAGGCAGGTTACTCCCTGGTGATCCTGCGGCCCGAGGAGAAGGCCCCACTCCGGCGGGGGTGGATTGACGCTGCGGAGCCGGACGCCGCCGAGGTGTCCTTCGAGCTGCGGCGCGGCTGCGGGTTCGGCATCAGGACGGTACCGCCGCTGGTCGTGATCGACGTGGATGGGCCCGAGGGAGAGCGCGAGGACGTGCGCTCCGTGATGGAGACGCGGACGCGGCACGGACGCCACGTGTACATGCGGCTGGCCGATGGGGTGAGGAGCGTGAGGACACGCATCCGCCTCTTCGACCTGCCGCTCGATGCCCTGGCCGGGGCCAACAGATTCGCCGTCGGACCCGGCACGCGGATCGAGCGGCCCGAGCCGTGGAGGTACCAACTGGTCGGGCGGATCGTCCCGGCGGCGGAGCTGCCGGAGTGCCCCCCGGAAATCGTGGTGGAGCTGACGAGGCCGGTGATCGAGACGACGCGACGGCGCATCGGGCGGGCCTTCCATCCCTCCCGGCGCGCCGTCCGCGACCCCGAAGCGTACTGCCTGCGCATCCCGTCGGTCCAGGGCGAGGATGGGAGCGGGCAGTTGGTCCGGTGCATCGCCATCCTGCGCGACGCGGGGCGGCGCCCGGACGAGATACTCGTCTACCTGACGGACGTGTGGAACCCGCAGTGCGCCCGGCCGCTGTGGAGTCCTCAAGAGCTACGCCGGGCGGTCCAACGACACGGGGGTTGACATGAAGATCATCGGCCTGAAGGAGAGCGCCAAGTGCCCGCTGACGGGCAAGGTCGGGAAGTGCGTCGTGGTCGAGATGGGCGACGGCCGGACGCGGACGCTCAGCTTCAAGGGGCTGGAGAAGGCCTGCGACATGGAGTTTGCCGACGACCTGGGGGACGAGGAGCCGGCGTCCGTGCCGGCCCCGAAGCTCACGGCGTGACGGCGGGGCGGCGTGCGTCCCGCTGGGCGTGTCGGACGCCCGCCAGGAACAGCAACGCGCAGGCACGGCTAAGCGGGTAGCTGGCCGTGCCCTCGATGACGGCGGACAGGCACTTCGCTGCCGCCTCGTCGAGTTCGACTGGTATCGACTGATCGCCGGCGGCCTGCTCTTCGAGCAGTGCCCCGCCGTCGCGGAAGAGATTACAGAACACGGGTCGGCCCTCCTTTCACGAGGCCGGTCCAGAGAAGCGCATTCCTTCGCCTGATTCAAGGTCCGTCGAACCGAGCCAACGGCCCGGCCTGCGAGGGTGCGCGCGCTGAGGCACACCAGGAGGTTCACCGTGCCCACCAGGGAGCAGATGGAGGCCATCGCGAGGGCGTACGACGAGATGCCGTCGGGGCGCACCGGCGACCGGGAGGCCGGGTGGTCCTACGAGGCGTTCCGCGTCGAGCTGATCGCGCAGCGGCGCATCATCCCCGTCACGGTCGAGCCGTGGCCGCACGCGGGTCAGCCGTACGCCAACAGCGCCGAGATGTTCGCCGACGTGGAGCGGGGCCGGCTGTCGGTCTACGCCGGCGGTGACGATCACCCGTTCCTGACGCGCGACGAGAACGTGATGTTCCGCGCGGTCCACGACTATTTCGGGCACTTCGTCGGCCGCAACTCCTTCGGCCCGCTGGGCGAGTTCCGGGCGTGGCGGGCGCACTGCCGGATGTTCAGCGGTGGGGCGATCCCGGCCCTGACCGCGGAGACGCTCGGGCAGAACTGCTGGGTCAACTACGGCCCGTTCAGTCACCTGCCGCCGGCGGAGCGGCCGTTCGCCGAGCAGAAGGCTAGCCTGCTGCCGGAGGAGCTGTGGCTGCCGCTCCTGGTGGATGGCGGCGACGTGTACGTTTCGCGGCTCGGTCTGCCGATGCGGTTCCCCGGCTGCTAACCCCACCATCAGGATCGTCAGCCATGGACACGCCTCCGCCTAACGTTGCCGACTTCATGACGCCGGCACAGCTCGTCAAAAAGTACCCCGTGAGCAAAAGCACGATCTACGAGGCGGCACGCTCCGGCGCACTCGCCCACTACCGTATCGCCGCGAAGCGGGGGGCGAGAGGAAAGTACCTTATCAAGCTCGCTGACTTCATCGTGTGGCTGGAGGGCAACCGGCACGACGCTACGCCTTCGCCTTCCTCCCCGGCTTCTTCGCCCCCGGTGCCGGCCGAGCCCTTTTCCGAGTTGAACCCTCAGCGGCTTGCGAAGGCGTGGAAGGGTTGATCTTGTTCACCGCGGCCTTGAGGTGCTGGTGCTGATCGGCCAGGTGGACGTACACCTTCGAGATCATGTCTTGCGACGTGTGCCCCATCAGCTCGGCCAGCGTCGGCCCGTCCACCCCGGAGAGGATCGCCCGGGTGCCGAAGCCGTGACGGCAGAGGTAGGCACACACGTCATCGGCCATGTTCAGCTTCTTGCGGATGCGGGCCACCTGCTGCCGCAGCGCGTCCATCGTCCACGGCTCGCCGACGGTGTTCAGGAACACGTGCGTGTGCCCGTTGCCCCTGAGCCGCTCCATCAGTTTTTTGGAATCGTCGTCGAGGAAGATCACCCGCGGGCGGCCGGTCTTCTTCCCCGTCTTGTGCTCCGCGAGGACCCAGCGGTCTTCGCGGACCTGCGTCCAGAGCAGCTCCCGCACCTCCTTCGGCCGGGCTCCCGTCAGGTAGAGCGCGAGGAGCAGGTCCTGCAACGGGCCGCCGGCGTTGCCGTGGATCTGCCAGAACTCCGTGTCGGTGATGGCCCGCTGCCTGGGCTTGGGTTTCGGGTTCTTCATGCCCTTGAGCGGGTTCTCAGGCAGGAGCTTCCGCTCGGCCGCCCACGAGAAGACCCGCATCGCCGCCTTGCGCGCGTTGTAGACCGTGGTGTCGCCCCACTCGTCGGCTTCCACCTTGGGATTGATCCAGCGGTCGATGTGGTACGGCTTGATGTCGCGGGAGAGCACCTGGCCGCACGCCTCCGCGAGGAGCTGGCAGTAGTACTTGTTGAGGCGGTGTGTGTCGGGGGCGAAGTGGATGCGGCTGTGGATCAGAAACGATTCCACGACGTCAGCGGTGCGCGAGCCGACGGCCTCGGGTGCGATGCGGCGGAGCTTCCGCAGGTCGGAGAATTTCTCCTCAGCGATCAGCCGGTGCCTTTCGTCCTTCGGCCCCTCGACGAGCTTCTCCTGCTTGCCGTTGATCTCGACCATCCACCAGCCGGTCTGCTTGCGGTGCCACGGGCGGGCGGGGCGAGACATCAGCCACCTCGGAGCGTGCAGGATTGGTGCAGGGAACCCGTGTGAATTGTACCCGTGCAGGGAACCCATGCGATGTCAGAACCCTTGTTTTCATTGTTTTTTTCCGCGTCCGTCGGCCTCCGGAGCCGAAGGTTACAGGTTCAACTCCTGTCGGGCATACTCCCCCCAACTGTCCTCGATCCTCCTCAACCCCTGCCAAACGCAGGGGTTGAGCCGCTTTCGGGGTCACCCACCCGGCACCGGTCGATTCCTCGTTTCTCCCCGATTCCACCCGCCTACTACCGCCCGCTGCTGCGCCCGTTGCTGCGCCCGGGACCGGGGTGTTTTCCGTCCCGATCGCACGGAGTGCAGCTAGTCCTACAGTCGTAAATACTCAGTCCGGCGGCTTGGTCCCGCGCGTGCGGTAGTGGTACTGCCGCGCCCGGTACTGGTGTCGCCGTCGCCACTCCGACCATGCCAGCGTCCGCTCCGCCGGGGTGAGCCGCTCCCACACCAGCCGAAGGATCAGCTTGCGGACCTCCGGCACCGTCAG
>DASPHQ010000676.1:0-11258 GCA_035629595.1 Urbifossiella sp.
GCAGCTACCTGACGCAGTCGCTCCGCGACGTCCTCGACTCGGCACGGCTCGGGCAGTGGCGCGAAGAGGTGGTGTACGGGTCGGAGCCGGGCGGGTGCCGCAGTTGTTCGGCGCGAGCGGAATGTCCCAGGTGCCCGGCGATGGTCGTCGCCCAGCACCACACCGCAACCGCCAAGCACGACCCGACGTGCGCCGTCACGTCGGCCCTCGCCGGCCTCCCCTCGCCGCCGGGCGCCCCCGACCGGCTGTCGCTCCCGCTCGTCACCGTCGCCTGACCCCCCGGGCCGCCATGCCGCCGCTCCACGCCATCGCCGTCGTGGTCGGGAACCAGTGCTCGGCCAACTGCGCCGACTGCCTGTCCGCGTCATCGACCACCGGCCGCGACTGGATCGCCGACGCCGACGTCGACCGGCTCCACGCCTGGGTCGCCGCGAACGGCGAGCCCGGGGAGGTCGTCGTGACGGGAGGCGAACCCGGGATGAGGCCGGAGCTGCTCGACCGGCTGCTCGGCGGGTTCCGCACCGCCCGCAAGCGCGTCATCACGAACGGGTTCTGGGGCACGAACGCCGCGCTCGCCCCGCGGGTCGTGCGGGCGGTCGCGGCGAACGCGGTCGATCGGGTGCAGATCTCGTTCGGCGACGAACACCTCCGCTGGGTGCGGCCGGAGGCGATCTTCGCGTCGGTGGTCCGGGTGCTCGCCGGGACGGGTGCCGTGATCGACCTGACGGTCGAGCAGGCGGGGGTGGCGGCGACCGACCCGGTGCGGCGGCTGGCGGCCGCGCTGCGGAAGCTCGACCCGTCCCGCGTCGCGGTCGGGTGGCGGGCGTGGACGCGGCGGCGCGACGGCGAATACCGGTTCGCGGTGCCGGCCGAGGAGACGTGCGACGACGGGTCGTTCTGCTCGCAGATCGCCGGCCCGTGGGTCACCGTCGATCACGACGGCCGCGTCTACCGCTGCTCCGGCCCGCACGTCCGGGCGCTGGGGCCGACCTCGGCCTACGCCCTCGGGACGCTGGCCGACGGGTTCGTGGTGCCGTTCTCCCCAGCCGACCGGCACGGGCCGACGTTCCGGCGGGTCGCGGGCTCGACGCCGCTCCGGCTGGCCGACGAGTGTGGGGTGCCGGCCGACTCCGGGCGGTACTGGTACAAGTGTTCGCTGTGCCGGCTCGCCGCCGGCGGGGGGGCGGTGGCGTGACCGCGACGACCGACCACCTGGTCGAACTGGACGGGCCGTACACGCTGGCCGTCGAGGGGGGCCGCATCCGCCGGGTGTGCCGCGACGGCGTGCCGCTCGGCCCCGACCTCACCGCGTCGTTCGACGAGTACGCCCGCCAGGTGGTCCGCCGTGGGGCGGTGCCGCGGGTCATCAAGGCGAAGGTGCTGGTGACCGGGGCGTGCAACCAGCGCTGCTTCCATTGTTACGCCGCGGCCGAGTACGCCAAGGCCGGCCTCGACACCGCCGGGCTCGTCCGCGTGTTCGGCCGGCTCCACGACGGCGGGGTGCGCGTCGTCCAACTCCACGGCGGCGACCTGAGCGTCCGCCGCGACCTGGCCGACCTCCTCGCCGCGCTCGACCGGCTCGACCTGTTCGCCGAGTTCTTCACGAACGGCACCGGCGGGGCGTGGAAGCGCGAGGAGACGTTCGCGGCCGTCGGGCGGATGCGATACCGGCCGGTGGTGGCGGTGTCGCTACTGGGCGGGACGGCGGCCCGGCACGACCGGCTGACCGGGCTGCCGGGGGCGTTCAAGCAGGCGCTGGCCACCGCCCACCGGCTCCGCGGCCTCGGCTGCCCGGTGACCCTCGCGGTGACGCTGACTGCCGGGGCGGCCGGCGAGGTCGGCAAGCTCCGCACCCTCGCCGCGGCGCTCGGGGCGGCCCTGTCGGTGAACGCGGAGGTGTTCAGCGCCACCGGCGGCGCGATCGACACGCTGCCGTTCGAGGCGACGCCAGCCGAGATCCTCTCCGCCCGTCGGGAGTTGTTCGGTGACGCCGAGGTCGACCGGGTGGAGAAGACGTGTGCGTCGGGGGTGCTGTCGCTGACGGTGGACCACGACGGGTACGTGGTCGGGTGCGAGCGGAACACGACACGCCGGTTCGGGTCGCTGCTAGAAACGCCGCTCCGGCCGATCCTGGAATCGGCGGAGTACCGCGAATACACGGAGGCTTTCTACCGCCGTCCTGCGGCGTGCGACGCCTGCCCGGCGGAACTGCGGCGGCACTGTAACTGGTGCCCGGCGACGCCGTTCAACTATGGCATTCCGCAGGCCGGCTGGGTGGACTGGCACTGCGCGACGGCGATGCGGCGGCGGCTGTTTTGGGCCGGGCGTGCCGACCCGGTGCCGGGGTCGCGCCCGGCCGCGGTCGGCGCGTTAACCCTCCCGTCCTGCTCGGCCGACACCGGGTGTCGCGTGGGGTTGCCCGTAATCATCCCCGATTAGGAGTGCCACCCTTACGGCCGAGCGGTCGGGGTACAAACGCAACCCACCACCGGTTCGTCTCGACCCCTGGCCGGGTCGGAACGGTGACCGCCGGGGGGCATGTTCCCGCGGGCTGCGCTGACGCAGGTGCTCTTGAAGGCGGGTGCGGGGCCGGCCGAGCTGGAGCCGGCGATCCGGGCAGTGCTGGCGGCCGACCCGAGACCCGACCTGGCCCAGCACAACCTCATGGTGCTGCTGCAGGCGACCCAGCGGTGGCTCGAGGGCGTCAGTGATCTCCGCCACGTGCCGCGATCCGCCGGGCGTCCACCAGAGACGCCCCGTCCTCCTCGTCCAGCGTGAACCGCAGCCCTTCGAGTCGGGCGAGCAGTTGCGGCGGCGGGTTCGCGGAGAAGAACGGGTGCTCGCGGTGCCGCACGGGTCGGTCGTCGGGCCGGCGGAACGCCCACTCCCAGACCTGCTTGCGCGGCTCGTCGCAGGTGAAGATGAGGACGTGTTCGTGGAACGTCGTCAGCACCCGCCGCTGGACGGCGCGGAGGAGCCGCCGGTCGGCGAGGTCGGCGCGCGCGGCCGGGCAGTGGAGGACGACGAGACCGCGCTTCTGGGCGACGACCCGGACGCTCAGGTCGCGGCCGTCGGCGCGGACGGCGTGGTCGGCCGCGGGGGCGTGGTCCCACCCAAGGTCGCGGAACAGGTCGCGGAAGGCGTGCCCGCGGAGGTCGTCGGCGATCCGGCTCATGGCGCCCCGCCCGCCCGGCGCCCCCGTCCGGTGGGGGCCGACCCGGGCTCGTGGGTCATCGTCGGTTCGTTCCTCGAACCGGTATCATTGGTTCCAGGGAGGAGGGGGACCCCGTCCCAGAAGCATTGACTCAACTGGAGGAATCTATGTTGGAATGACGCCGCGGCACCGGTCCCGCCCCGAACCCTTGTGCGGCCACGACTTGCGGCCGACGAACCCGGGTCGCATCCGATCCGCCGTCAGTCGGCGACGTCCTCCGCCCCGTCCCCGGCCCCGGCCCCGAGCCGCACGAAGTCCAACTCCTCGACGGATAACCCATAGTGCCCCGCCAGCGCCGCGTCGATCTCGACGATGATCGGCTTAGAGTGGGCGGGGTAAAACTCCTGGTACTCGATCTCCCCGCGGCGGGTCTTGATCTGCTTGACCTGTGACTCACCCCGGAGAGGGTTTCATGAGTTGCCGGAAGGCCGCTTCGAGCGATTCGCGTACCTCGGGTTCGGTGACGGACAGGTACGGAGAGCGGTAAACGTCGCCGTATCCGCGGTGAAACGCGTCCCCGTGCAACCGCCAGTACCAGTAGAACAGGCTACTGTTGAGCCAGGCGAGAATGTGAGGCCGGTCAGCCTTTCGGAACCGGAATTCCTTGTAATCTTCAGACCGCCCCGCGACCCCATCGGCCCCGACAGAACGCAGTGCAGCTCAGGCTGAGCGGTACGATCTCACTGAGCCGTCCCTGGGGGTGGATTAGTCTGAGTGACCGTTCCAGTACGTAAGCGTAAACGTTCCCACACGGCTGAGAGGTGTAGCCGAGGACGCTGTACTGGTCGCGGACCTTGCTGTACTCGACATCCCCAGCCCGGGGGGAAATGCATGAGGGTCGGCGCCTCCGCAACCACTCCCTCAGTAAGGCGTGTTAGCGTATTTCAGTTCGTGTCCCCCTTCGCCGAACTGGAGGCCCGCTTGGACGAGCCGGGACAGGGTGAAGGCGGCGGCGACGTACTCGTTCGCGGGCATGGCGACTAGGAGGTCGCGGCTGATTCGGGCGACGTACAGCGCGAAGTTGCTCACCTCGTCGACGATCGCCAAGTCTTCGTCCAGCCCGTACGTCGGCCTGAGCCGGATCTTGCTGAGGTGATAACAGGTGTAGACGAACTGGGCACACACCAGGACTCCGTCGCCGACCGCTTCGATGGCCGGCAGAGGCTTGGACAGGGCCTCCGCCTTGTCTCCCCACCCGTAGTTGTAGATTTTGCCGGCGCCGAAACAGAACTTGTATAAGAAATTAATCCAGCGCAGCGCCTGTGTATCGCGGTTGTCATCCGAGAAGGTGTACGGAACACGCGGGGCGACGGTCAGCGCGATGGCGCGCGCCCCGGAGTCCATCAGTCCGAAGACCGAATTCGTGATCACCAGGCCGTTCGGGAGCGCACCGTTCCGTGCGAACTGCACGGTTTCGATGAGTCCCATCACCCCCGCCGACGTCGCCAGAAAACCCGAGAGCAGGTGGAAAACCCCCGACGCCTTGTGGGCCTCGGGCGAGATCGAGCCCTGGAGGGTGAGGGGCGAACCGTCGCCCGTCGCGCGGAGGCCGTCGGCCGCCGCGGGCGGCCGCTTGCCGCACTGCAGCGCGAGGACTGCGGAGGCGAAGTCCTTCGCGCCCGTGGAGAGGTACGTCGTCAGGTCGTTGTCCGGGAAGGGCTCGGACCCCTGGGTGTAGTTGTAACCGACGGTGACGGGGAACGCCGCGACCCACGAGACGACGTCCAGCGGCGAGATGTCCGTAACCCCGAAGTCGGAGAGGATTTCCGAGACGACGGGGATGTAGAGCGGGTCCGTGACGGTCTTAAGCGCGGCCGTTGCCATCGCCTCGAAGATGTCCAGCAGGAGGTCGACGAGGGCTTTGAAGGTCTTGATCACGACGCCGGAAAGGATTCGGAGAGCCTCCTTGAGGACGTCGAGGTGGTTCGTCTCACCCGCGGTCGTGACGAGCGTGGACAACTGGTTGTAAGCGTCGGTGAAGGTCTTGTACTCGTCTTTGAGGAGCGCGTCCAACTTCAGGAGCAGGGAGGCCGACCCGTCCGGCGGCTCGAGGTCGGAGTCGAGATCGCTCTCGTGAGCGTTCTCACCCAGGTAGTAGGCGAGGTACGAGCCGGCCACGCTGGGCGGTGCGGGCCGTTCGCCTACGGCGGGGCTCGCGGGCAGTAGATCGCCGAACTGCGCGTCGGGCTTGCCGGCCCACGAGTCGATCTGCCGGACGACCTCGTCCATCGCGGCGTCGAACCCGGTCCTCAGCTCCCGGACGTGCCCGATCTCGTCGCGGGCGTACAACACGAAGACGTTCTTGAGCACCCCCTTCGTCCGCTCGATCTCGCGCCACGGCAGCTCGACGCCGCAGAACTCCAGGAAATCCTCGACCCGCTCCACGACCCAGTAGATCACGTACTTCCACGCCGCGAGCACCAGCTCGAACGTTTCGAGGACGAAGTGGTAGATCGCCTCGCCGATCTTCACGACGAAGTGCCACGCGGCGCTGATCGCGTCCTCGACCCAGTCGACGAACACCTCCCACCACGACTCGCCCGCCGCGGCACCGGGCGCGGCGGCGCGGGCGTGACCCGTCGGCGACTCCAGCAGGCAGAAGAGGTCGCCGGCGTCGACGCGGATGGGCGTGGCGTTCCCCAGGAACGCCGCGAGCGCTGTGGGGCGAAGCGCGGTCGGGGTGGCGCGCGCGGCCGGGCCGGCCGGCTTCGTCGTGACGTGGTCGTACGCCGCCAGAAGGCCCTTGATGTTGCCCGCGGCCGCGCGCACGTCGGTGCCCGGCTTGACGAGCTGCCGGCTGGTCCGGCCGTCGGGACTCGCGACGCGGGCCGCCTTCAGGCCCTCCTCGGACCCGAGTGCCTTCAACCGGCCCTTGACCGAGGACGATTCCTCCACCGGATTGATGGACTTTCGGCTCCCCCCGTCGTCGACGACGGCGACGACGAATTCCGTCCCGTCCAGGCGGGACACGTCCTCCACGATCGTGACCGCGCCCGTCGGGTCGGTCTGGACGCGGACTTCGGTCGGGCCGACGGCGTGGTACAGGCCGTTGATGAACACGCTCGTGACGTTCCGCGGCGACGTGATCGCGACGGTTCGGCCGGCGGCCGGCCGCCCGTCCGGGCCGGTGACGTGGACGCGCGTGACGTAGGCGCTCGACCGCTGGGCGCCCCGCTTGTCCTTCGGCGGCGGTAGGGTGATCGGCCGCGTGGACCAGGTCGTCAGCTTCGGCGACTTGACCGCGACCTGGAACCCGCCGACGCCCGAGTGCGCGAAGAAGGTGTTCGCCGAGTTGGCGCGGTTGACGAACGGCGCGAGTTGCTCCACCCCGTTCGAGATGGCGAGCGGACGGCTCCAGGACCCCGGTTGGTCGAGCCCGGAAGCGGGGCAGGTGGTGTAAAAGACGTGCCCGTCGTTATTCAACCCCCAGACGGTGACGGCGCCGTCGGCGGCGGCGGACGCGAACAGCTTTCTCACGCCGCGGAACAAGTCGTCCGTTCGTACCACGGCGGCGACCGCCCCGTCCTTCTGGTGGGGCGGCGCGCTCGAGAACCGGTACAGGCTCCCGGCCGCGGCGGCGTACAGGTCCGTCGTGTTCTGCCGGTTCCGGCACGTCGCGATGGCGTCCGCGCCGACGCCGTGGTCCGGCGTGAGGTGAAGGAACACGGGCTCGGGCGGGTCGGCCGGGCGGAAGGGGTCCCAGAGGGGCCGGTACATCAGGACCGGCTTGTTGTCGAGGCGGCCGCTCGTGTAGACGCCATCGACACTCCCGTCGCGCCGGCCCAACACACTGGCGTAGTCGACGGCCTCGACGTCCGCCGGCAGGGGGTGGGCGTGCCACGCGCGGCCGTTCGCCTTGTGGGCGCGTACGTCGATGAAGTAGCGGTACAGCAGTTTCGACGCGGAGCCCGGGTCGTCGACGACGTCCACGACGACGTACTCGCCGTCCGCGGCCTCGCTCACCAGGACCCCGGCAATCGTCAGCCCGTTGCGGGCGCGGTCGGGGTCGTCGTAGTGGCACTGCGCCCACTCGGGGGAACGGGTCCACGACGTGTCGTCGCCCCGGTTCCCCAGGCTCAGGTACAGCCGGTCCCGGAACGTCGGCGCCTCACCGGGGATCGTCTCCCGGACCACCATCGCCATGTGGATGCGGCCGTCGGCGGGCTGGGCGACGCTGAACTTCTCGCACGAGACGGGGTTAGGCGAGCCCAGCTTCCCGACCACCCCGCCGCTGAGGTCGAGGGAGACCCAGCCCCTCGGGTTGGCCGGGTCGCCCGGCACCTGAGCGGTCACGAAGAAGGCGGTGCGGCGGGCGTCGGCCGGGTCGGTGCCGACCGAGAAGAGGAGTGCCCGCCCGTCTTCCGTCTGGAGCGCCTGGAGAGCCCGGCCGGGTTGCACCACCTCGGCCCGCTGGTAGTTCCGCACGAGCTCGGTCGAGGACCCGATGGTACAGCTGCTCATGAGTGCCCTCCGGCGGTGACGAGGTGGACGCGGCCGAACCCCCGCGGGCCGCGGTTAGTCGACGTTCCTGTACGTAATGTGTGCTAGCAGGTCGTAGTGATCGGTGAACGCGACCTTGCTGAAGGAGAACGCCTTGCCGCCGGGGAAGACGACGTCCCGGAGCCCGGCAACGGGCACGTCTGTGAGGCCGGTCGCGACTACCTGATTGGCGACGTCGGCGTACTTCGGGAGGTCGACGTGGTAGACGGCCGACGCCCAGTAATTCGGGTCGACGGAGTAGTTCTTCTGCTCGTGAGTGCCGGTCACCGAGAGGTTGCCGTCGGCCGTCACGCCGAGGGTGAGTTCCTCCGTGGTCTCGATGTCGACGAAGTTGCCGTACCGCCGGACGAACCCCATCATCCTCATGTACACGTAGATCGTGTTCCGCTGCCTGATGAAAACGGTGTTGGCCCCGTCGACCGTGACGCTCATCTTGAACGTCGACGTCACTTCGAGGAAGTTGCCGCACCACTCGTCGTTCGGCACGTAGCAGGTAAAGTCCCAGGTGACCAGGTCCCGCCCGGTCGGCGGGCAGACGACCTGGTACGTCGAGTCCGGCGGGTTCGACGGGACCAGGGCTCCCCAGCGGTTCTTCGCCACGAGGCGGAAGGCCCGCTGGGCGGTGAACGCGGTCGTGATGCTGAGCACCGGGTGCGGGAACCAGCAGTTGCTGGCGACGTGGTCGTCGAGGCGCGACCGGAAGAACTTCGCCAGGGAGTTGCGGTTGAACGCGCACACGCCTTGCGTCGCCCGGTCCCCGACCCAGTTCCAGGGGAACCGCGGCGGGGCCTGCGGCACCGGGCCACCCGCCACGCACAGGTAGTTCAGCGTCGCGAGCCGCTGCTGGTCGTGGTCCGGGTGTGGGATGTCGGACCCGTCCCCGTTCAGCAGCGGCTGCACGCTGTACTCGGCGACCCACCGCTCGTCAGGCCCCCCGGCCGACGGGGTCACGGCGATGACCGGCCGCCCGGCCAGCTTCATCTGGTTGTAGTAGGTCTGGCCAAAATCCTTGTTGAGGACCTTGATGAGCCCGGCGTCGACGTTCGAGATCGTCGGCGGCGTCACCGTCGCGGCGGTGAAGTCCGCGACCAACTCGTTGATGGTAAAATCCTTGGGGTGTGCGTTCAGCCGCTGCTTGAGCGCCTCCGGGAGGTCCGCGAAGCGCGCCGACTTGATATAGTCCGCACCGGCCGTCTGCTGCGGGCTCAGGCGACACTGGTATTTGAAGACCCACGGGTTGTTGTGCGGCTGCTCGACGCGCTGCAAGGTCGCCGGGCCGGGCGCGGCGGGGTTCATGTGCACGAGGACGAATTCTTTGCACAGCAGTTGGAACGTGCACGCGGAGGCGTCCGCCCCCAAGCCGACGATGTCGGGGAGGGACGACGGGTCGTCGACGGGCGGGATGCCCATGACGGCCTTGACACCGAACACGAATCGAGCCTTCGTCAGCGCCCGGAGGCGGTCGTCGACAGCGGGATTTGTACCAGCGGGTATGCTGAACGGGTCAACGCCCCCAGTTTGCGTGTGCAGGAGGGCGGGGTCGATCGGGACCGGAGCCCCAGTCGAGTCGGCGACGTAGCAGGCGACGACCTCTGGCTGCTGCGTATTGAGGAAGTGCAGCGCCGTCTGGTTAATGCTCTCCTGGGTAACAGCGATCACGAAGTCAAAACCTGGGTTGTATTGCGACAGATTTGACCGAATCGTATCCATCCTGCGTTTCTCCCTTACGAGATTCGGAGTTCTCCTGCGACGGCTTCCTGAGTTCAATCGTCTAGTATGAAGCGAGTAAAACAGAGTGGCCCATTCAGAATGACGGCCATTCACGCATGTAGCGTTCGAGCAGTATTCGTCCAGTTATTCAAAAGCTTTCTTAGTGCACTGCCCATTTTTTTACCAGACTGTTCTGACCGATTTGCTGAGTTTGGCCGCAAACGCTGGGGAAGATCTCGTGGAACGACAAGGCTGACACCGGTTCGCACAGCCCCGCGACGCTGCTCCTGCTCATCCCGCAAGTCTCGCCATCGTCCCGGTGACGGCGGCCAGATCCACCGTGATCACATCCCGCTGCCGGATGACCATCACCGGCGAGCCTTCTCGGCGGTCGGGAGCGGGGTTCGCCAATCGACCAGTGTTGCCGAAGGTCGCTGTGGGCCAAACCCCCTCGGGGGCGGTCACCCTTGACCAGATGCACTACTTCGCTCACCTATCCTCCGTCACTTTGCGCCTGGTCGGGGTAGTTCCCTGGTAGGGACCGCCACACCGCCCGATCCCGCCGGGGGCCACTCGTGGTCGACCACCTCGCACCGCTCCGTCCGTCTGAACTCACCCCCGCCGAGCGGGCCGCCGCCATCGCCGCTCAGATGCGAGAGGTGAAGGCGGCGGCCGTGTCCGAGGCGGACGCCGCTGCTGCGCTGGCGGGGTTCGACCCGGTGTGGGCGGCGCTCGCCCCGGCCGAGCGGGCACGGGTCATCGGCCTCCTGGTCGAGAAGGTGGTGTACGACGGGTTGAGTGGGAAGGTCGCGGTGACCTTCCGCCCCGCGGGGATTACGGCGTGCGACGCCGGCGGGGGGAGGCGGCGGCCGTCGGGCTGCGGGACGCGATGGTAGACGCGATGGCCCCGCTCGTCCACCCCGTCCCGGTCGAGGTCGAGGTGAGTGCGGGGCCGACGTGGGCCGGGTAATGCCACTGGGGACGGAGGTCGAGGGCGGCACGGGGAGTGGGTGAGGTCGTCCTGCACACTCCACCGATGTCGCCATGAGCGTCAGGTCTGCAACCCCCTCGTCGACCTCACCCGCCGAGGCGAGCCCGCACTCGCCCACGGCCCCATGCTCAGCCGCGCCAGACTTCCTCTTTCCGACAACGGTCCTGGACAACGCGCCTGAGAGCCATCAGAATGCGTCAACCTTGTCAGGTGCGTGCCAACACCCCAAAGGGGGGAGCGCGACCTCGCGACCCTCAATCCTCTCCCAACCCTCTCTCTGGACTTCGCCCCATGAACTCGATCCGAACGGCCTGGAAGAAGCTATTGTCGGCCGGCGTCGCCCGCCGCGCGACCCCCCGGCCCGCCCGCGGCCGGTCGGCGCCCGCCGTGGAACAGTTGGAGGACCGCTCGTGCCCCGCTGGGTCGGTCCTCGGCACCAAGTACGACGACCAGAACGGCAACGGCGCCCGCGACGACGGGGAGCCGGGCGTGGCCGGCGTGACCGTCTACGCCGACATCAATCGCAACGGCGCGTTCGACCTCGGCGGCGTGGCCGAGCCGGACGGGTTCGTGGCCGGGCAGGACCTGACGACCGCGGTCCCCGGGGTGACGCTCAACGTCGTCACCACCACCACCGGGACCGCCCCGAACCACGCGCTCCGCGTCCGGTCCAACACCGACCCGTTTGCCACCACCGGGTCGCAGGTGTTCTTCCGGGACACGGTCCCGACGTGGACGACGACCGGGAAGCTCCGGGCCGAGTTCGCCCAGCCGATCGGGCGGGTGAGCATCGACTTCGCCGCCGGCACCGCCGGCCACATCGGCCGCCTCGAGGCGTACAAC
>DASPHQ010000677.1:0-5310 GCA_035629595.1 Urbifossiella sp.
GGGCGGCACCCATGCCCCAGAGCACGTTCAGCCAGAACGTCGTCATCGCGGCGCCGAGGACGACGAGCCCGGTGTACTCCGGCGGCGCGCCCATCGCCCGGTACGAGTACGCGAACGCCGACACCGCCAGCACCGGCAGCACCGTCTCCTGAACCATCCACACCCGGCTGCGGAACAGCCACGCCACCCGGGCGTAGGAACGGGCGAGTGCGGCGGCGACGAACAGGTGAATCGCGGACATTTGCCGTGTCACTGTGAAGTGGTGCGAAGCCCGGGGACGACCGTCCCCGGGCTTTCGGTTGCGTCTGCCAGCCCGTGGCCGACCAGCTCGATGAACACGTCCTCCAGCGTCGGCTCCACCTTCTTCAGCGACAGGATGTGCGCCCCGCCCGACGCCAGCGCCTGCACGACCGCCCCGATCGCCGGCTCCTCCCGCAGCGCCACCTTCACCGCCACGCCCTCCGGCCCCTCCACCGCCGTGCTCGTATGCACCCCCGCCAGCTTGCCCAGCTCCGCCCAGCCCCCCGACCCAGGCGCCAGGCTCAGCTCGAAGATCGGGAACTCCTGCACCTTCTTCTTCAAACTGCCCGGTGTGTCGCACGCCAGCACTTTCCCGCGGTCGATGATCGCCAGCCGGTCGCACAACTCGT
Source organism: Urbifossiella sp. (assembly GCA_035629595.1). GTDB lineage: Bacteria > Planctomycetota > Planctomycetia > Gemmatales > Gemmataceae > Urbifossiella. The sequence continues at coordinate 651 of DASPHQ010000677.1, forward strand.
CGGCCTCGGCCATGTAGTGCGTCGTCAGAAGCAGCGTGCGGGCCGGGTCTTCCGCCATCCACTGGCGCACGAACACCCGGATCGCCCGCGCGCTGGTCACGTCGAGGCCGAGCGTCGGCTCGTCGAGGAACAGCACCGTGGGGTCGGTAATAAAGCCGCGACAAAAATTCATCTTCTGCCGCTGTCCGGTCGATAGGTGACTCACACGCGAGCCGGCCTTCTCGGTCAGCCCGACCACGCCCAGCATCCGGTCGATGCGGTCGTGGGCCAGGGCCGTCGGCACGCCGTACATCCGGGCGAACAGCCACAGGTTCTCCCGGACGGTCAGGATCCCGTACCCGCTGGACTCGCCGCCGCTCACCATGTTGATGAACGGCCGGATCCGCCTCGCCTGGGAAACTACGTCCAACCCGCTCACCCGAGCGGTGCCGGACGTGGGCGCGAGGAGGGTGGTGAGGATCTTGATGAGCGTCGTCTTGCCGGCCCCGTTCGGGCCGAGCAGGCCGAACAGCTCGCCCGGCCGCACGTCCAGGGTCACCCCCGCGAGGGCGGTGAACTCCGCGGGTGCGTCCGGTCCGGGGGCTTTACCCCACCGACGCCTGGGGAGGCGGTAGGTGCGGGTCAGGTTCTCGGTGCGGATCGCCGGGGTGTCGTCCATGCGACGGCATTCTACGGCGGCGCTCCCGGACTGGGAGCGCGGGGGGATCGGCACGGCCGCCGGCCCGCATCGGTACCGCCTCCGGCGGTTCAGCTGCGGGCCGGCGGTCGTACCGGTCGGGGGGCCAGGGACCGGCGTCGGTCGTACCTCCGGCGGGGGCCGTGGGGTGATTCCGTCCCAGCCCGGAGGGGTGCGCCTTGATTCCGAGCAGCCCCGCGGCTATCGGCCTCGACCACGCGCGCCCGTCCGTTACCCGACAGGGGCCCCGGATGACCCAGCCGACCCGTCCGTCCGACCTCCGCGTCGAGCAACTGGAAGACCGCTCCGTCCCCGCCGGTGCCGTCATTCCGGCCGGCGAATTCAACTGGACCCAGTACGCCCCCACCGGCGAGCTCGCGCAGCTCGTCTGGAGCGGGGAGACGCTCGTCTACCGCACCCGGGCGGCGAACCAGTGGTTCGACACCCCCGTCGCCACCGCCAGCACCTTCACCCAGGGCCAGTACGACACCCGCGACGCCGTCCAGAAGGCCGCCCAGTCGGCGCAGCTGGTGTTCACCGGCGACGGCACCCCGCACGTCCTGTTCCTGGACCAGGTGTGGAACGCGTCGGGGAACGGCTTCCAGACGGTCGTGCGCCACTACGCCCGCACCGGCGGGGCGTGGCAGTCGGTCGAGTCGATCACCGTGCCGTGGCTGAGCACGTGGGGGCCGAGCAACCTCGTCGCCGAGCCGGGGGCGAACAACTCCATCCACCTGCTGTTCGCCGAGACGTACACGGCGGCGACGGGCGTCGGCAACCCCGGCAGCGGCATCCTGTGGTACGCCACGAACAAGAACGGCAGCTGGGCGTTCGACCGCGTCGCCGACACGGCCGACCTGAAGCAGGAGATCTGGTTTACCGGCGGCCGCTGGGCGCCGCGCTACCTGTCGCTCGCCGTGGACGGCGCGAACAAGGCCCACGTCACGTACACGCCGCAGTTCTACATCGCCGGCGCGTTCAGCACGGTGTACAGCGAGCTGCGCTACGCCACCAACACGTCGGGCGCGTGGCGGAACGAGGTGGTGCAGGCGCCGGCCGACGGCACCGCCGACGCCGGGCTGGGGGCGTCGGTCGCGGTCGGCCCGAACGGGCAGGTCGCGGTGGCGCATTACTACGTCGAGCGCTTCCCGACCGGCTCGCCGGAGTGGTCGAAGCTCGTCTACAGCACTCGCAACAGCAACGGCACCTGGGCGCACCAGGACGTGGCGACGGCGCCCGACGGGTACGTCGCTGGCGACGGGGCGAAGTTCACCGGGTTCGCGCCGCAGCTGTACTTCGACGGGAGCGGCCGGCCGACGATCGTGTTCTCGGACGAGGCCGGCGAGCACCTCGCGGTCAGCTACGCGAACGAGGTGGCCGGGCAGATCCGCGTCGCCACGCTGGTCAACGGCCGGTGGCAGCTCCAGACCGTGTACCGGCAGACGAACCCGCTGGCGAACCAGCTGCTGTACCCGATCGCGGCGGAGCGGAACGGGCAGGTCACGATCGCCGGCCTCGGGGCGCTCGTCCACACCGACGGGAACAAGAACCCGACGCGCACCGACTACAGCCTGGTCGAGGTGGGTGCCCCCGCCGGCCCGGCGACGCCGATCCTCGCCACGTCGAACCCGAACTCGTCCGGGAGCCCGACGCGCTCGGACGGGGCGGCGCAGGTGCCGGCCAACGGCGCGCCGCCCGCGGCGACGGGGCCGTCCACGCCGGCCGCGTTCGCCGCCGCTACCCCCGCCACACCGGGGGCGGCGACCACGGTCGTGGTGTACCGGTCCGACGCGACGGTCGATTTCACCATCACCCCGTTCGGCCCCGAGTACGCCGGCGGCGCCCGCGTCGCCCGCGGCGACGTGACCGGCGACGGCACCCCGGACATCGTCGTCGGCAGCGGCGGCGGGATGCCGGCGCGGGTGCGAATCTGGGACGGCGCGACCCGGCAGCTGATCTTCGACACCGCCCCGTTTGAGAACTTTACCGGGGCCGCCGAGGTCGCCACGGCCGACTTCAACCGCGACGGCCGGGCCGACGTGGTGATCGCGCCCGGGGAGGGCGGCGGGCCGCGGGTGCAGGTCTGGGCCGGCGGAGCGCTGACCAAGATGGTCCCCGACTTCTACGGCCTGCCGTACCCCGACTTCCGCGGCGGCCTCCGCGTCGCCGCCGGCGACATCAACCGCGACGGCATTGCCGACCTCGTGGTGGCCCCCGGCTGGGGCGGCGGCCCGCGGCTGTCGATCTACAACGGCGCGACGCTCGGCGGCGGGAAGCCGGAGGCGCTGGTCAACGACTTCTTCGTGTTCGACGAGTCGGTGCGGTCCGGCATGTACCTGGCGGTCGGCGACGTGGACGGCGACGGGTTCGCCGACGTGGTGGCGGGTGCCGGCTTCGGCGGCGCCCCCCGGGTGCGCGTGGTGAGCGGGGCGGCCCTCGCCGCCGGGAAGTCGAACGAGGCGCTCGCCGACTTCTTCGCCGGCGACCCGAACAGCCGGGCCGGCGCCCGGGTGGCGGTGGCGAAGCTCGACGGCGACACCCGCGCCGACCTCCTGGTCGGCTCGCCCGGCTCGGACGTGGGCCTCTACTACGGCGTGGACTTGCGCCTCGACCCGGACCCCGAGGCCCGCGGCACGGTGCGGGTGTTCGGCAACTTCCCCGACCCGGTTTTCGTGGGCTGACGTGTCGCTGTTGTGGTTGACGGGGCCGGGGCCGGGTGGGTAGTGTCCGCCCGTCCCGGCCCCGTTCCGTTCCCCGGACCCCGCCGCATGAACGCCAAGCTCCTCGTGCCGGCCGCGCTCCGTCCGGTCGCCCGCCGCGTCGCCCGCGCACTCCGCCCCGTTCGCCACGCCGCCCCGCTCGCCGGGTCCGACCTGCGGGCGCGCGTCGAGGTCGTGCGGGCCTGCCCCGTGGGCGAGGCCGGCCGGCCGTTCGACGTGACGCTCCGTGTCACGAACCACAGTCCCCTCCCGGTTGGGCCGGACGGAACGCACCCGGTCGGCGTCCTTGCGCGCTGGTCGTGCGCCACCGGCGCCGCGTGCGACCCGTGCGACGGCTTCGCACCGCTGTCCCGTGTCGTGTACCCGGGTGAGTCCGTCACTTCCGCATTCCGCGTGCCGGCCCCCGGCTACCTCGGCGACTACGTGGCGACGTTCGCTGTCGGCCAGCGCGGCGGCCCGGCGTTCGAGGCGGTCGGCCCGGCGGCCCGGTGCGACGTGAACGTCTCCCACCCGTTCGACGCCGGGTTCAACTACCTGGACATTTACGCGAAGGCCGACCTCGGCCGCGACCACTGGAGCGCGTCGGGGCCGCCGTCGGCGGCGGAGTTCGAGCGGCTCAAGCCGATCAAACTCGACCTGCTGAAAAAGCTCGGCCTCACCCCCGACGGCCGCCTGCTCGACGTCGGCTGTGGCACGGGGCTACTCGCCGCGGCGGCGGAAGGTTTCCTCTCGGACCGCGGGGCGTTCTTCGGCACCGACCTGGCGCCGGAAGCCGTGGAGTACTGTCGCCGCACGTACCGCCGGCCGAACTTCCGCTTCGCCGTCAACGGCATGACGACGGTGCCGGTTCAGAACGAGACGTTCGACGCGGTGGCGTTCTACAGCGTGTTCACGCACACCTACCCGGACGAGACGGCGCTGCTGCTGGCGGAGGCGGCGCGGGTGCTGGCCCCCGGCGGCGTGATCTTCGCGGACTGTTTCACGTCGCCGCTGGTGAGCCGGTCGGCGGGGAGCCGGTACGCGGTGGAGGTGAACTGCGAGCACCTGCTGCGGCTGGCGGCGCTGGCGGGCCTGTCGGCGGAGCTGGTGCAGGCGCTGCCGTGGGTGGGGCCGGCGCAGCGCGAGTTCTTCGCCTTCCGGCGGAAGTAACACGTCACGTTGCCGCTCGCGGCTTCGCGCTGCCCGGCGCGAAGCCGCGAGCGTTTGTACTTCTGGCACGCCCCCCGCTGGCGGGGCGCATCCGCGTCTGATACGCTACCCTTCA
>DASPHQ010000678.1:0-8314 GCA_035629595.1 Urbifossiella sp.
GGCGGGCTCATGAAGGAATTGGTAGCGGCGGCGTGTGAAGAGCGTGTGAAGATGGCACCAGCAACCCGGCGAGCCGACCGCCGTGAGGCGGCGGGCGACGTTCCCATCACCCGCCGCCTCACGGCGGTCGGCTCGCCGATATCACACCTGTCACAGCCGGTCTATCGCGTCCAGCCAGTTCTGGAATTCGGTGAACGTCGGCCCGTCGAGGTACTCCCTCCCCACGTCCGCCATCCGTCGGAAGCTCACCGGGAAGCGCTTCTCGTCCAGCAGCGCCTTACCGGCCTCGATCTCTTTCAGCTCCGGGTCGCGGGTGCCGGCGGCGATGAAGAAGCTCAGCGGCTGCGTCGCCACGTTGTCCCGCGGCGGGTTGCCGAGCGGGGCGCCGACCGCCGCCACGCCGCGGAACACGTCGCGGGCCTGGAACGCCAGGTAGTACGCCATCTGGCCGCCGCGGCCGAGGCCGTGGGCCACCACCCGCGCCTTGTCGATCGTGTACTCGCCCATGACGCGGTTCACGTCCTGCACCACCGCCTCGCTCTCGCTCGGCATCCACCCCTCCGCGGCCTCGGCCTTCGGGCCGACCAGGATGGTCCGCGAGCTCTCGCAGAACGGGCGGAAGGTCTTGACCATGTTCTCGGCGTCGCGCGGGCCGCCGGCCCCGGCCGGGTGGAGCCACAGGAGCAGGCCGTGCGGCACCGCCGGGTCGTAGTTGTCCGGCACGTACACCCAGTGCTTGCGGCCGGTCGCCGCGTCGGTCCGTTCCAGGAAGCCCGTCTCGGCCTTGCCGTCCTTCTTCTTCGGCAGGAACGGGTCGGGCTGCACGGCGGAAACGAAGACCTCGCGCTCGGCCGGCGCGGCGCCGACCAGCGGCACCTTCTCGGGGATGAAGTCGGGCACGGTCGTCAGCTTCGCCTTGAGCGTGACCGTCTTGCTCCCCTCCTTGCGGATCACGTCGACGCCGACCTCGGTGCCGGGCACCTGCTGGCTCAGGAAGGTGGCGAGCGCGGCGCGGTCCTTGATCGGCACGTTCGTCTTGTCGCGGTGGGCGACCAGGATGCGGTCGCCGGCCTTGATCCCGGCCTCGGCCGCGGCGCTTTTCGGGTAGACGTACCGCACGCCGACGCCGGCCACGGTGTCGCTCCGCATCGGCAGGACGCCGAGAAAGGCGTTCACGTAGGCGGGCGCGCTGCCGAGCAGCTTCGCGGGCGGCAACTCGACCTCCTTGTCGCCGCGCTTCACGGTGAGGGCCACGGTGTCGCCCTCGTACTTCGGCCCGAGCAGGTGCTGCAGCGCCGAGAAGTGCGGCACGGCCTGGCCGTCGGCCTTCACGATGGTGTCGCCGACCTGGAGCCCGGCGCGGGCCGCGGCCGAGTCCGGCTGCACCGCCGCGACGACCGGCGGCGCCGCGTAGGGGCCGGCCTTCGGGTCCGGGTTGAAGCCGAGCAGCCCGCGGCGGAGTTCCTTCTTCTCCTTGAGCGCCGGCAGCTTGGCGAGCACGTCCTCGAACGGGATGACAAACCCGATGCCGGAGTCGTACCACTCGAACCCGGCCGTCTCGCCCTCGCCCCGCGGCGACGCCGGGACGATGACGCCGATCACCCGGCCGTCGAGGGCGACGAGCGGGCCGCCGTAGTTGGCCGGGGAAATCTTCGCGTCCGACTGGATGGCCCGGCCGTACAGGCGGTTCTTCGCGCTCACCACGCCGACGCTCACCGACGGGGCGCTGGTCGGCGTCGGGTCGAGGGCGCGGCCGAGCGCCAGGGCGGTCTGGCCGACCTTCACGTCGGCCTTCGCCACGGCCGCGGGGACCGGCAGGCCGGTGGACTTGACCTTCAGCAGCGTGAGCATCCGGCTGAGGTCGGTGCCGACGACCTCGGCCACCTCGCGCGGCTTCCCGGGGACGGTGACGAAGATGTCGGTCGGCTTGTTGGCGAAGTTGAACGAGCTGGTGACGACGTACCCGTCGGCCCCGACGACGACGCCGGTGGTGGGGCCGGTGCCGCGGCCGATGAACGCCTTCTTCCCCGCGAGGTCTTTGCCCTCGACCGTCTCGGTGCCGCCGGCCGTGTGGATCATGACGACGGACGGGGCGACGCGGTCGGCGGCGGCGCGGACGGCCTTCTCGGCGGCCTCGTCGGCGTCCTGCGCCGCGACGGGGAGCACGACGGCGATCGCGGCGAGCAGGGCGAGGCGGCGGCGGGTCATGGGTGATCCAATCCGGGGCGAGCGGCCCGCGTGAGCGGGCTGTTGTCGTGCGCGTCAGTGTCGTTCAGGAACAGCCCGCTCACGCGGGCCGCTCGCCGGGGCGAAATTACTTCTTCGGCGCCGGTGCCACCGGCGCCCGCGCCGGCGGCGTGCCGAGCGTCAGTTCCACGGGCTGCAGCGTGCCGCCGCGGCGGACCTCCAGGCGGACCACGCTTCCCGGCCGCGTCCTCGTGCGGAGGTAGTCGTCGAACGCCGCGATGCTCGCCACCGCCTCGCCGTCCACGAAGCTCACCAGGTCGTCCGGCTGCAGCTTCGCCTTCTCCGCGGGCGACCCCGGCAGCACCGCTTCGACGTACGCGGGCGTTCGCGCCAGCACGTTTGGCACGAACACGATCCCGGCCCAGCCGCCCTCCCCCGCCGTCGGCCGCTCCGATTTCGTCGGCCGGTACTCGCCCTTCATCCCCTTCGCCACGAACTCCGGCAGGCTGACCGTGACCGTCTTGAACTTGTCGTTCTCCTTCACCGTCACGTCCACCTTCGCACCCACCGGGATGGCGTAGTTCATCCACGTGTTCGTCTGGCTGTTCTTCAGCTCGCGGCCGATGATACCGAGCAGCTCGCCCTTGCGGTTGACGAGCGCCCCGCCGGCCGAGCCCGGGTTATTCGTGATGGCGTCGGTGACGTACACGTCGCCCTTGTACGGGAAGTCGAACGCGCCGAGCTTGCCGCTCAGCTTCGTGTACGCTCCGATGACGCCCTTCTGGACCGTCAGCGCCTCGTCGCGCAGCGCGATCTCGAACTGGTTCGTGAAGCCGATGGCGGTGTCGCCGGGGGCGGCGACGGGCCGCTTGGCCTCGGCGGCGATGTCGTAGAAGGCGAGGTCGAGCCCGGTCGGGTCGCCGGCCTTCTTCCCCTCCACGACCACGCGGAGCAGCGCGGCGTCGAGCTCCGGCTCGATCACCATCACCTCGGCCTTGAGGCGGCGGCCGTCGACCAGGTGGACGACGAGGTTGGGGGTGTCGATGAGGGCGTTGGCGACGGTGAGGATGTGGCCGTCGGGCGAGACGACGACGCCGGTGCCGTAGTTGTTCAGCCGGTTGAACCCGCCGGCGCCGAACAGCTTCACGAGCTTGCCGTTGACCGTCTCGACCACCTGCACGAGCGGCTGAGCGCGCAGGCCGGGGACGGAGCCGATTAGCACGGCGGTGAGAAGGAGCAGAACTCGACGGCGGTTCAGCATGGTGGGTCGCGGGGCGTCAGGTTTGTTCGAGAAGCTGTGGGGTGGGTTAAAGCCCACCCGCCGCGGCGGGTGGGCTTTCAGCCCGTCAATTCCCGACGGTCCACCGGGCGACCGTCAGCACCGCGTACCGCTTGTCCGCGAAGCGGCACTCGATCCGGTGCGGCAGCTGCCGGCCGGCCCCGGCGTCACGGTAGTCGGACAGGTACACCTCGCACGGGTCGGTGTCCTTCGACAGGTGCACCTCGAAGCCCATCAGCCGCGCGTCGGGGCGGGCGAAGTACCACTTGCACGTCACCGGGCCGTGCCGGGTGCGCATCACGTCGGCGTCCACGCGCAGCCCCGCGAGCCCCTTCGGCGCCACCCCGTCGGCCGGCGGCGGGTAGAACGGCTCGCCGCCGGCGTGGAGGAACTCGCCCTCGAACCCCTTCGGCCCGGCCGTCAGGAACCGCCGGTAGTGGTACAGCGCCATCATCAGCCCGCCGCTGCCGATCGGCTCGGCCTGCTCGCGCAGGTCGGTCTGCTTCAGCGGCGACAGCTTGTGCTCGATGTTCAGCTTCAGCGACACCGCGGTGTCGTCGCCGCCGCCGGGCGACACCGTGAACCGCATGTCGCCCTTGCGCTGGTCGGCGTCGTACGTGCCCTCGGCGGCCCAGGCGCCCTGCGCGGCGGCGAAGTCGCCGTGCTTCTTCGCGGCCGTCAGCAGCTTGTCGCGGGCCAGCTCGTTGAAGTAGGCGTTCGCCACGCCCTTCCCGCCGGCCTTGAACAGCTTGCTCGCCGGCGTCTCGACCTTCGGCGCCGGCACGCCCGGCGGCACCGGCCGCGGCAGCTTCGGGTCGGCGGGCGCCTGCCGCTCCGCCTTCTCGGCCGGCGTGGCGGTCTGGAGCCGCACCAGCACCTCGCGCGTCTCGTTCTCGCGGCGGTAGGTGATCGGCACGCGCCACCCGGCGGGGAAGGTACCGAGGATGTTCTTGTAGTGGTTCGTGCTCGACATGTTCCGGCCGGCGAAGTTCACCAGCTGGTCGCCGGCGCGGAGGCCGCGGCGGTACGCGTCGGCGTCGTCGAGGATCTGGCGGACCACCATGCGGGCGAGGTCGGCGTCCTCGTTCTCGGTGAGGACCAGCGCCCCGAGCGTCGCGTGGTCGGTGGCGTGGCCGGCGTACAGGTGGGCGAGGAAGTTCTTGATCTGGTTGATCGAGATGGCGTAGCCGACGCCGACGCTCACCCGGCCGCGCTTCTCCAGCGAGATGCGGCCGTTGATGCCGATGAGCTGGCCGCGCATGTTGAACAGCGGCCCGCCCGAGTTGCCGGGGTTCACCGCCACGTCCACCTGGATGCAGTCGGTGTACTCCTGCCGGCCGGGCGCACTCCCGAGCGGCTCGTAGCGGTTGGTGCCGCTGACGATCCCGAACGTGATCGTCGGGGTGAAGTCGAGCGCCACCGAGAACGGGTTCCCGGCCGCGACCGCACTCTCGCCGAGCCGCACCTCGTCGCTGTTGCCGAGCTCCACGAACGGGAACGGCTTGCCCGGCTCCTTCGGCAGCAGCTTGATGAGGGCCACGTCGCCGAGGAAGTCGTAGCCGACGAGCACGGCGTCGTAGAAGACCCCGTCGGCGAGCCCGCAGCGCATGACCGGCACGGCCATGCCCGGGGCGAAGACGACGTGGTGGTTGGTGAGGGCGTACCCCTCGGGGTCGATGATGACGCCCGACCCGCACCCCTGCCCGTTGAGCATGTTCACCGCGACGACCGCCGGCGACACCTTCGCGATGACGGCGACGCGCTCCTGCTCGGCGGTCTGCACCGGGGGTGCGAGTGCGAGCGGCGCGGCCGGCGGCTGCGCGGCGGCGGGCGCAGGAATGCTGAGGGCGGCGGCGAGCAGCCCGGCCGGCAGCGCGGCCACGGCGGAGGCCCGGAGGATGCGGACGAGGCGGCGTCGCGTCATGGGTGTGGGGTTCCGGACGGGCGGGTCTGTCTTTGGGTTTAGCCCGGTAGGGCGTCGGCAAGTAGCCCGGGGTGGAACCCCGGGCGGCGTCGGCGGTGTTCGTGTTGCGTTGTTTCCACGTGCTCCGCGGCAGGCCGCCCGGGGTTCCACCCCGGGCTACTCGCCGACGCCCTAGCGGGCTGAAAACCAGAGCCGGGGGGAATCACTTCTGCACCTTCGCGTCGGCGAGGATCAGGTACGCGGCCGTCTCCGACGGGTAGTCGCGGTCCACGGCGATTCGCAGCGACCGAACGCCCTTCACGTCCACCGTCAGCGCGCGGGCCTTGTCCTTCCCCTTGAACACGTCCGTCGCGATCACCTTGCCGTCGGCCTCGACCGTCAGCTTCAGCTCGGCCGCGTTGCCGTGACGGGCGTCGGCGAAGCCGACCAGCGCGCGGAACTCGCGGTAGTCGCCGCCGAGCGGGAACGTCAGCGCCGTGTCCGCCGACACCGCGATCCCCTTCGGGAACGCCGCGCCGGCGGGGAACAGGTGGCCGTCGAGCGTCAGCCCCGGCGACTCGCCGAGGAAGCGGTCGCGGAGGTACGGCGCGGGCCGCGTCTTCCCCTCCAGCAGCGGGAACGCCTTCGCGTCGGCGTCCGACACGCCGGGCGCCTCCACCTGCGGCGTCAGGTCGCTGAGGTACGCCACGTTCCCCTGCGAGTAGTCCAGTTGCGCGACGGCGGCCGCGGCCGGGTAGCCGACCGACACGCCGCTCACCGTCTTCACCTTCACGCCGCCGTCGGCCATGCCGATCTCGCGGGCCACGAGCGTGTTCCCGAACACGTCCTTGAGCTTGCACAGCGTCGTCGGCGGCTGCCCGCCCGGCGGCTGGCTGAACACCAGCCCGCCGGTCGCGCGCGACAGCCGCAGCTGCTCCCGGACGCCGCCGTCCTTCTCGAAGGTGACCTCCGTGCCGTCGGCGTTCCCTTCGAGGATCGTCCCCTGGACGAAGCTCAGGCCGTCCACGGTGCGCAGCACGTACAGGTCGCGCTTGCCGCGGGTGCGGAGCATGGCCTGCCAGTTCTCGCGGTGCTTGGCGTCGTCGGCGTTGCGACAAACGGAAAAGACGGCCGACAGCGGCACTTCTAACGTCGGCACGGTCACGCCCGCCGGCCCGGCCAGGAGCTCGACTTCGAGGGTCTTCCCCTTCACCGCGAACTTGCCTACCCGCAGGACCGAGCCGTCGGTGAGCTCGACCTCGTGGTACTTCTGGTCCTTCGCGGGGACCGCGACCTTGTGCCCGAGGTCGATGAGGAGCACTTCTTTGGCGGGCACCTTCACCGCGGTGCCGGCGACGTCGACCGTCACCCCCTCGGCGTCGACGGCGACGAGCTTGCCGGTGAGCTTCTTGCCGCCGAGGGTGGTGACGTCGTCGGCGCGGGCGGCGACCACCAGCGCGACGAGGGTGAGTGCGACGAGTGCGCGCGAAATCATGGTGTGCTCCTGAACCCATCTTACGAGCGAAAGCCCGGGGACGGCCGTCCCCGGGCTTTCAGGTGGTCACAGGCGCCGGGGTTCCCTTACTGCCGGCCGCTGAACCCGTGCAGGCGGTTGAGCGAGCGGAAGTACTCGTCGATCATCGGCTTGTAGCGGGCCGGCAGGTCGCGGGTCAGTTCCTGCACCAGCGCCTCGCGGCGGTCCGGCGGCAGGGTGCCCCACTGCTCGGCGGCCTCGCGGAGCTTCCGGTCGTCCACCTTGCCGGCGCCCGTTCCCATCAGCAGGCCGCTGTCCGGGGCGGGGCCGTTCGGGGTGGTGGTGCCGCCGGCCAGCTTGTCGCCCGGCTTGCCGCCGTTCGGGCAGTTGCCGCCGTTGCACTGGCCGCCCTTGCACTTGCTCTCGGCCTCCTTGATCAGCTCGTCCAGCCGGAACACGATCCGCTTCTGGATGTCCTGCGTCTTGTCGCCCGGGCGGGACAGGTCGAGGCGGCGGCCGCTGTTGTCCATCAGCCGGCTGATGTTCGTGAAGTCCTTCGGGTCCGGGTTCCAGGCCAGCATGTCGGCGATCATCATCAGGCCGACGCGGTTGTACCGGTCCGGGCTGTCGGTCACGTCGTCGCGGAGGCGGACGATGCTGGCCAGCGCCGCGTCGCGCTTCATCGTGGCGTGCTCGGCCACGGCCTTGAAGAAGAAGAACCCGGCCGGGTCGACGACCTGCTCGGGGGTGACGCCGGCGAGGGCGTCGAGCGCCTCCTCGTAGGCCCGCTTGTTGGCGTTGGCCCGGGCGAACACCAGCGCCAGGTTGGCGCGGGCGAACGGGTCGAGCTTGGCGTCCTTGAGCAGCGCGGGCACCGCCGAGGCGGCCTCGGGGCGGCGGGCGTCGGCGAGCACGGCCTCGGCCTCGGGGCTGCCGATGGCGACCGTCGCGGCCACCTTGTCGAGCAGCGTCAGGTCCTTGTTGTCCCACACGGTCTGGACGCGGGCGGCGTCGTGCCGGCCGGCGGCCTTCAGTACCGCCTCAGCCTTGGCGCGGGCCACGTCGGCGGCCATCGGGCGGAGCGAGCTGAACCCGTAACCGGGTCGGGGGACGGTGTTTTCGGCGGCGTGGGTGGGGGCGGCGAACAGGCCCGCGAGGGCCGCGGCCGCAAGACACGATCGGGGCGTCACTGCATCCTCCTCGGGCACGATAGGACGGGAGGGACTGGAAAGCGCGGGTGGGCGGGGGAAGAGACAGCCGCCTAATCCCCTACCTTAACTTCGGCACGCGGGAAAAACAATTCTTATCCGAAACTTCTCAGGAAATCCCCATCACCACTTCGAGCGGCAGGGGCGTAGATGGCTGACGAGCAAATCCGGTGCGAATAACCGACAACCCGCTCACACGATCCGTCGCCGGGTGCGGGCGTCGGTGTAGGTCGCTTCGGCGTCCACGGGAAGGACTGTCACCG
>DASPHQ010000679.1:0-10824 GCA_035629595.1 Urbifossiella sp.
CCACAGGGTCGGCCCGCCGCACCGCCGGCACGCCCACGGCGACCGCGGCCGCCAGCTCGCCCAGTCGCACCTCGGCCAGGACGAGCACCGCCAGAACGGGACGCCGAACCGCATCTTCCGGACCTCCGTCGGCCGCCCGCAGGCCGGGCAGTCGCGGTGGACCTCGACCCGCGGCCGGCGGCGGACCCCGCCGAACGGGTCGCACGCCGGGCTCGCCTCGGGCGCCTCCGCGGCGTACCGGTCGACCGCGGCGGCGGCCTCGGCCGACCGCAGGGCGGCGGCGAACGCCGCGTCGGCACGCTGCCAGCGGCAGGCCGTGGCGACGTGCAGGCCCGCCCCGGCCGCGGCGGCGGCGAGCGTCTGCCCGGCCCGGCGGCCGGCGACGACGGCCGCCCGGGCGGCGACCCCGTCGATCCGCCGATTCCCCATACCCGCCTCCCGGTGGCGGGGTGCGGTCACCGCCACGGACCCACCCCTACGCGAACTCTAGCACCGGACGGGTTCCGCACCTCGCCGACGGCTCCGAGGCCCGGGCCGAGCTCGCGCCAGGGGACATCGGGGGCGGTGACCGGCCAGCCGGCTCGGGTCGTCTACCGATCGATCCGATACGAGGCGACGCGCGTGACGGGGGACGCGGCGATCCTGCCGGGTGGGGCGGGGGCGGGTGAGCCGACGGTGAGGCGGAGTTGGAGGAAGAAGATGGCCGCGGCCCGGTCACGCGGAAGAATGGCGTCGGCCTGTTCCGGGGTGAGAGTGCCGGAGCGGAACGCCGCGATGATGGTCGGATCCAGGGTCAAAGGGCAGCGGCGGGTGCTGGTGTCATACGACCGGTAGGGTGTGTCCGGGACCTATGGCGAGATTCACCTCCAGCGTCACCTGGTGCAGCATCCTAAGCTGCGACGCGACGTAGCGGCCAAGTTGTGTCAGGGGCTCTCATCGTCGCTGGTCGCCGCAGTCTCATTGGTCCAGGGCACGGGTTTCGTAATACAGTGTCGTCGCGTCGTTGCCGACACGGTCGAGGCCGCCGGACAGGTGGCCCAACAGACAGGGGGCGATGCGGGCGAGCAAGGACTAGCGACGGCTCGTCCTGTGTTGCTGTCATCTCATGTACCCGTCCATTTAGTTACCCGGTGGAAAGTAACCTCCACGGGGGCAGGTATCGGCAGGGCGGTTCGGCCGAATCTAGGGGACTTCAGCGAAAACACGAAAATGCTCGTCCGCATCGCGAGACGGGCCATCGCTGGTATCCACGGCCGTGGTGGGGCCGGTCACCTCCGGCGTGGCGGTATCGCACCCGCATAGAAGGGGCGCGTAGCGGCCGGGCTTCAGGTGGAAGCCGGTGCGGGTAGGGGGCACCGGTAAACGGTGCTCCAGTAGTGGTGGCGTGATCGGCTGCCCCACAAACCGGTCACGGTCAACTGGCCGAACGTCTGGTCGGTCAAATCATGGCCGCGACAACGATCGCACCCGCCGCAAATCGGCCTTCGGAGCGTGCTGCCCTTTGCTTGCGTCTCGCGGCCGCAGCGGCACCGATATCGCCACGCCTGTGCCGTCGGCCGCCGCCCGTCGTCCGGCCCGATCAGTTCAAGGACAACGAGCCCGTCGATCACGGCGCCGGGGAATATCTCCCTGCGTCGGCCGCTGCGACGAGCCTGCGCTCCCGCCCGGCGGGGCTGCTTCGCCTCGGGGTCGCTCGCCTTCACGCCGACCCAGCGGGGCCGCTTCGGCTTGGGGTCGCTCGCCTCCACGGCGGCGACGCCGCTCACGGCCTCTGAGATTCCGACCGCTCCTTCTCGCCCGGTTGGCGCTGACGGGTTGCGGGTGATGAACGGACAGTGCTGGAGCACTGTCCCTGACTCTCCGTCGCCCGAGGGGCCAGGACAGCGTTTTGAGTTACCAAATTGACATCGCTAAAGTTACCAGGGCTAGAGCGACGATCGTTACTTTGTCGCCGGCATGGTATCGTCCGGCCCACCCCAGGACGTGGAGGGACTCGCGGTGTCAGCGGACAACTTGACGATCGCCGAGGTCGCGGTGGCGACGGCCCACAAGCGGGGCGCCGTGCAGCGATGGATCAAACAGGGCGTACAGGCGAACGGCCGGACGGTGAAGTTGTCCGCGGAGCGGATCGGCGGCCGGTTCACGGTCGCGCGTGCGGCCCTCGACGCCTTCAAGCGGGCCTGCAACCCCGACCGCGAGCCGCTGCCGGAGACGCCCGACGCCCGGCAACACCGCGCCGACGCCGCGGTGCGGCGAGCCCGCCGACTTGTGGCCGGCGAGCCGGCGGCCTGAACGGCGTCACCCCGCCCGACAGCAGGACAGCGGTACAGCGACCGACCTGTGCGGGCCGGCGTGCTCGGGGTCCGCACGCCCCTTATCCACTCACACCCGCGCACGAAACGGTGTTCCGTCCATGAATGACCGCACCCCGCAGCACGGCACCCGCCTCGGCATGGCCCGGCGGATGGGCCTGTCGCTCATCCAGGCGTCCTACAACGCGGTGGCGGAGTCGATCGAAGAACTCGCCGCCCTCGCCCATCGGCCCGGGGGCAGTTGTGGGCGCTCGGTGTGACGACGGGGCGGTTCGCCGACCAGGAGCCGGTGCGTCCTGCCGATCACCCACAGGCCGCCGACGGCCGTCCGGGTCGGCCCGTCCGCCGCCGGGGCGGCGTCGAACTAGTTCCGGAGGTTCGGGGCCAAATCACGACCCCGCACCCGGCGGAGTTCGACGACGCGGTCGCGGATGTTCATGCCGGGGATTGTGGCGGCGGCGGTTCCCTGCCCGGTAAAGCGGAAATGAATTATAAATATGTCAGATAATAAACAGTATTGTGGATGCCGGAGGAACGATTCCAGACTTCGACACCGGTCGCGGATCGTGTAAACTTACTATTCTTCGGCCGCCACATCGACCTGATCCGTCGCTTGGCAGGCAGACGTTTCTGCCCATTCGCGAGTCGCCCGTGCCTCCTTTTCGCTTTCTCCTTGGACCCGTTGACCAGGCGTTCAACGACCGACACCTCAGTGAGGATGCCGACGACCGCTCGTTTGGCGCCGATCACCCGAACTGGGAGGCGGTCATAGCTGGGTTTTCTGGGGGATGGTGGCCCGACGCGATCCTCGTCCCGATGAACGACACTTCCACCCCCGCCTGGCTCTGGTCCGCGCCGGTACCGGTCGTCGCACTCGCGGCCGACCCCAACCTGTTGTGGCACGGGTACCGCGCCGTCCTCCACCTTGCCGACCTCGTACTCACCGACCAGCCGGCCGTGGACCGGTTTCACCGCGCCGGGATTGCCCACGTCCGGCCGGCCAACCTGTACGGCCTGGACCGGGAATTCCTCGCCGAGGCTGGCGCCACCCACGTCGATCGGGACATCGACGTACTGTTCGTCGGCAACATGAACCCGGCCGTCCAGGGCGGGCGACTCCCCTGGCTCGGTCGGGTGGGGCGGCTCGCCGGGCGGCACCGGGTCGTGATCGCCACCGGCCTCTTCGAGGCCGACTACCGCGCGCTCCTGCGGCGGGCCAAGATGGTGTTCAACAAGTCCATCCGGGGCGAGTGCAACCAGCGGGCGTTCGAGGCGGCCGCGACCGGTGCGGTACTCCTCCAGGAAGCTGAGAACCCGGAGGTTCCCCTCTATCTGGAGCCCGGGACCGAGTACGTGCCCTACACCGCGGACGACCTCGAGGCTCGGGTTGCCGCCTGTCTCGCGGACGAGGCCGGTAGGCGGGAGATGTCCGCCCGCGCCGGGGCTCGGGTCCGCGGGTACGGGTGGCTCGACCTGATCCGCCGGGCGCTCGCGGATTGCGCCTCGGACTGGCCGGCGGTCCGGGAGCGGGCCGCGCGGCGGTCGAGGTCCGAGGCGCGGCCCTCGCTTCCCGCCCGGGTGTGGCAGCGGGCCGGACTGGCCGGACCCGACGCGGATGCCGCGCTCGTCGCCGACCTGACCCGGGCCGGGGATCACCACGCCCTGGGACTGTTCGCCCCCGTCGGCTCCGCGGAGCCGCACCTTGCGCGGGCTGCAGGCTCGAACCGGGTGTCCGCCCTCGGCCACGCCGCCGCCCTCCTCGAGTTGGGACGGGATACCGCGGCCGCCGACGCCGCCCGACGCGTGCTCGCCGCTCTGGACGGCGGCGGAGACCTGACCGCCGCGGAGAGGGACACCTGCCCGTATCCGATCCGGTTCGACCACCTTCGGGTGGAGTGGGAACGAGCCGGCTGGGACCACCCGGACGACCCCCCGGCCGAGGTCGCGGCGAAGACCGCCCTGCTCCGCTGCTGGGCGTCCACCATCCTCGCCACGGTCACCGGCGACCTCGCGGCCTACGCCGCCGTGGCGACGGCCCGGCCGGACCTGCCCGTCGTCCGTGCCGCGCTCGGCTGCGCCCTGGCGCGGGCGGGGAGGTTTTCGGAGGCCGTCGATCACCTGTCGGCGGCGACGGCCGCGAACCCGTTCGACTCGGCGGCGGCGGGCGCGTTGGCCGAGGCCCTCGCCGACGCCGGCCGACCGGAAGCCGCGGCAGCCCTGCGGGCGGACCGTCGCCTCCTGGCCCGGGCGGCTCCCGGCCTCGTCCGGGACATCGAACCCGAGTCGGCCACGCCCACCGTGGCAACAGCCGGAACCCCTGTCGGCGTCGAGCCGGGCAAGGGTCCACAACTCGCCGTCGCATGGGACGGCGAGTTCGGGTCCCTACTCTCGCTGGCCGGGGTGAACCGGGCCGTGTGCGCGGAACTCGCGGACCGCGGCCACCACCTCGCCTTGATCGACCACCCGGGGCCGGTTTCGACCGCCGACGGAGTCCCCCTCCCGGCCGTGCTCCGGGCGTGTTGCCGGCCGCTGCCCGGGCCGGCCGACGTGTTCGTAAGGCACCGGTACCCGGAAGACCTGTCCCCGCCGGGCGGCGGCGGGGCGTTCGTGCTGATGCAGCCGTGGGAGTTCGGCTCCGTCCCGCGCGCCTGGGTGGACGCGATCCTCGACCGGGTGGACGAGGTGTGGGCGTACAGCCGGGCCGTCGAGGGGGCGTACGTCGCGTCCGGGCTGCCGGCGGACCGGGTGGCGGTGGTGCCGCTCGGAGTCGATGTCGAGCGCTTCCGGCCGGGCCTCGACCCGCTCCCGCTCGCCACCCCGAAGCGGGTCCGGCTGCTGTTCGTCGGCGGGACAGTCTGGCGGAACGGGTTCGACGTCCTGCTCTCCGCTTACCGGGGCGCGTTTACCGCCTCGGACGACGTCTGTCTAGTGGTCAAGGACGTCGGTGCGGACTCGGTCCACCGGGGCCAGACGGCCGAGGCGGCGATCGCCGCCTTCCGGGCCGACCCCGACGCCCCGGCGGTCGAGTACCTTCCGGGCGACCTGGCCGCGGCCGACCTACCCCGGCTGTACGCGGCCTGTGACGTCCTCGTGCTGCCGTCGCGCGGCGAGGAGTTCGGGCTGCCGGTCCTGGAGGCGATGGCCTGTGGGCTGCCGGTGGTCGTCACCGCCGGCGGGGCGACCGACGACTTCGTCCCCCCGGCTGCGGGGTGGCGGGTGGCGTCGCGGGTCGTCACCTGTCCGGAGGAGCGGGTCGGTCGCTACGAGACGGCCGACCGGCCCTGTCACCTGGAACCGGACGCCGCCGACCTCGCCCGGGTTCTCCGGGAAGCGGCGACGGACCCCGCCGGCCGTAAGGCGCGAGGGGGTGTCGGCCGGCGGGCGGCCGGGGGGTGGACGTGGGCGCGAACGGCGGCGGCGGTCGAGGACCGGGTGCGGCACCTGCGCGGCCGCACCCCCATTCGCTTCCGCCACACCGGACGGACGGTGTCACCGACTCCGGTCGAACTGACGTCTCATCCGCTGCTCGTCGACGGCACGGCGCCGCACCGTCGCCAGCGGGTGTCGTTGTGCATGATCGTCCGGGACGAGGAGCACAACCTCCGCGACTGCCTCGGGCCGGTCGCGGGCTTGTTCGACGAGATGGTCGTCGTGGACACCGGGTCGACCGACCGGACCCGGGAGGTCGCGCGGGAGTTGGGGGCGAGGGTCGTGGAGTTTCCCTGGTGCAACTCGTTCGCCGCGGCGCGGAACGAGTCGCTCCGGCACGCGACCGGCGACTGGGCCTTCTGGCTCGACGCCGACGACCGTGTGGACGCCGACAACCGCGCCCGGCTGGCCGAGCTGTTCGCGTCGCTGCGGCGGGAGACCGCGGGGTTCGTGTTGAAGTGCGCGTGCGTGTCCGCGGACCCGGGCGGGCCGGTGACGGTGGTGGACCACGTGCGGCTGTTCCGCCTGCACCCACTGGTGCGGTGGACGTACCGCGTCCACGAGCAGATCCTGCCGGCGCTGCGGCGGGTGGGGGCGGACGTGCGCTGGGTGGACGTGACGGTCCACCATGTGGGCTACACCGACGCGGCCCTGCGGAAGCAGAAGCTCGGCCGCGACCTGCGTCTGCTTCGGTTGGAGGAGGCGGAGCAGCCAGACGATCCGTTCACGCTGTTCAACCTGGGGCAGGTTCTCGCCGAGACCGGAGACGTGCGGGCGGCGCTGGTGGCGCTGGAGCGGAGCCTGGCGTTGTCGCACCCGGCGGACTCGATCGTGCGGAAGTTGTACGCGCTGATCGCTCAAGGTCGGCGGGGGCTGGGCGAGCGGGGAGCCGCCCTGGCGGCGTGCCGGGCGGGGCTGGAGCACTACCCGGACGACGCCGAGTTGCGGTACACGGAGGCGGACCTGCTGCGGGAGGCGGGCGACCTGGCGGGGGCGGAGGCGTCGGCCCGTAGCCTGGTCGGGGGGCGGGAGGGGGCGCACTTCGCGAGCGTGGACTCGGCCCTCCGGGGGTACAAGGCCCGACACTTGTTGGCGCTCGTGCTCCTCCAGCAGGGGCGTCTGTCCGACGCGGAAGCCGAGTGGGTGGCGGTGCTGGCGGAGGTGCCGGGGTTCGTGCCGGGGCTGATGGGGTTGGCCGAGGTGTCCGTGCGGCGGGGGGACACGGCGGAACTGGCCCGGCGGCTGGACGAGTTAGCGGGGTTGGGTCCGGCCGGGTGGGAGGCGGCCGAGGCGCTCCGGGTGCGGCAGCGGGAGGAGCCGGACGACGGACTCGGGGCGTGGGACGCGGTGCGGTGCGAGGAGTAGCAGCGCAACGCGCAGCCAGTATTGCCTTCACCAGGCGAGAGGCATCGCTACGTATCAACTATCGATACTATGAAAGCAGATTGCACCGCCTACGGATCCTATACATAGCAAGGTGGAATCCAAACAAGAGGCTAGCGACGTGATAGGCGAACTCGTGATTGCGATCTCCCAATGATCGCCAGTATGAACGTTGAGAACACGAACGGTGCCACCTGGAGTCCCAAAAACAACATGGTCTCTGCCAACGAACACGGGATTTGAGAGGTGGTGCTTCGGAACCAGGCTTCGTGACGGAACCCACTCTCCCCCCGAAGCATTGGGTCGGAGGCTATCGACCTGTTGGAGGAGTACATCACTTCCAGCCTGACCAGACACGTCATACTGCGAGAGCAAGGTGTGGCTGTCTGGATCATATAAGCGAATTTGACCTAACGAAACGGTGCTTATCTTATTGTCCACCTCAACAACAGGCACAGAGATGTTGCCCAGCATGATGGCCAACATACTATCGTCCTGGTTCAGCGCTGCCCCCCAGACATAGAATGGGAGCAACTGATCGCCTTCATGTAGGGCTGAAAAGCTGCTGTCGTCCTGCCTCTGATAAGAGCTTATTCTGCTCCCCGACTGGTACGTCCAGATAACGAACACCTGCCCACCATCCCTATGCCTGGGTACGACACCACGAGGTGCCACATACTCTTCATCGTTGTCAATCCGCCCACGCTCTTGGCCGCTCTCCAGGTCTATGTAGAGTACGCCACTTGCCGTGCCGACGAGAAGCATGGGCGGGTTGGTATCGGTTACGACAGGTGACGAGTACGGTGGCTCGGCCTCAATAGTGATGTATCGGTCAAGAACCTGGCCATATTGCGACAGCACTAGGACGGCGAGTGCCGAACGCACGTACACGCCCTCGGTCAAGGTCGTTTCACCGATGATAACGATGCCGTTGCTACTTGGGTGGAAGGCGAGATCGCGTTCCTGACGAATCGGGCTTGGCAGAATACTCCTGAGATCGGATGCACTTGCTAAGCGGACTGTACCATTGGGCGAAACATTGTAGACAGCCAATCCGTTCGCATCGGTAAGTGCCGCAACTTGGCGACCATCTTTAGAGGCGCTAATTGCAATTATCGGGCTGCCTAGTTCGTACTCGCATAGTGTACCCATATTACCCGCCTCTCCCTCCCCTCGAAGTGTACGTTAGTCGCTGTACCACACCTGAACCATCTCTGTAATACGCCTGCACTACCATGTTGGTCCTGTCCGAGACAGTTTGCAGACCTCCCATACCGCGGCAGAAGTCGGCACATGGACCGTTCGGCGTGTCAATCCACATCCTCAAAGTGCCGCCGCTAATCTGTTGCTCCTGCATCTGCCCAACGACCCTGAAGGATGCCTTGCCTTCAGCGTGGTAGCTGAAAGAACCGGAGGCACCTGGCAAGTCGTCTGTCGTCGTCAGAATCGCCGGTCTAGTAGCACGTCGATCACCTAGAGCAACACCTGTACCTCGGATGCCGGACTCGACATGCTCTGCAGCGACCGCAGGGTTTACGACTGGGTCGAGCAACTGCTCTTGCGTGAATCCAACCCGGTATGTCCTGTTGCCGTGATTCGTTCGTTCTGTGGCGACAGCCCTCCGTGCTGCGATGGCTCGTTGCTCCAATCCTTGGAGGGTAGCGACTTCTTGTGCAGATGCCACTGCCTGTTCCGGCCCAGAATAGCCATTCGCGTTATGCACCCAGGCGCTGAATCCCCACTCTTCGCAGCCCACGAAGTAGGTATGGTAGTCAACGATGCGCAAGTTGTAAACCGTCTCCCACTCGCCCGTGTCGAGCAGATCCTCGACCGCCACCCAGCTTCCGTCTTCGGCGAGGAGTCGGTCGCCAACCGCCAGCTGCTGACACGCCACCCACCCCTTGCCCGCCGCGTAGAACGGGTGCTCGGCCGTCGTCCGGATGACCTGCCCACCGACGTGCAGGTTCCAGACTAATCCCTCCCGGACGAACACCTCCTCTACCAACTTCGCCGTAACCGGCCCGTCCGCATCGAACTCGTCTCGGCTGAGCACCTCGTCGCCGACCCGGAACTCCTCGATCCGCTTCGCCCCGTCCGGTGTCCGCAACGGCGTCCCCGCCGCGAAGCAGACGCGACCCGTCCCGAACACCCCGACCGCGGCACCTGCTGCGGCCATCCCGGTGAGCCCGGCGAACCCGACCTCACCCCAGTCGAAGCTGGTCCGGTGCCCGGACAGGATGTCGAACCCTTGCGTCGCCGCCGACCCCGCCGCACCCCCAACGCCCCCGGACAGGATCTGCACTCCCCCCGCCGTCACGCGAGACACCTGGGCGCAATCGATCATCCACGCCGCCCGTCCGGCTGCGGTCACCCCTCGGGACATGATCGACCCGGCCAGACCACCCCCGACCGCGCCGCCGACGGCCGCGCCGGCCGTTTGACGCCAGTTGTATCCGCCCTTCTGCCACCCCAAGCCGATGCCGGTCGCCTGCATCGCGATGTCACCGGCCGCCGCGCTGCCCGCACCGGCGACCGCAAACGACCCGACCGCCGCCGCCGTCCCGCCGGTGCCGAACAACGCGCCACCGGCCGCCAGCCCGACCCCGAACGTCGCTCCGGCGACGCCCCCGGCCACGGCGCCCAGCACCGCGCCCTTGCCGGCCCCTTCCAGCGCCGCGGACCATTCGCCGCCGCTCTCGATGTACCCGTTAATCCCTCCTGCAATCCCCCCGATGACGGTCCCGAACCCCGCACCGATCGCTACGTTGATGATTTTCCCGCTGGGGTCGGTGAAGTTGGCCGGGCTGTTGCCGACGTATCGATACAGGTTGGTGTCGCCGGCCGCGAGGCCGAGCGGGTCTTCGCTGATCCACTGACGGGTGCGGTAGTCGTAGTACCGGGCTCGGTTGTACTGGAGGCCGACGGCGGTGTCGACCTCCCGGCCGGTGAAACCAAATCGGCTGGCACTGCCGGCGCTATACTCGGTCCCGAACACGCCCCACGGTTCGATCGTGTTCGTGCCCCGGGTGCGCTTCACGCCTGCGATGTCCAGGAGGTAGCTGACGGAGTTGAGCCGGTCGGTGACGTACCAACCGCCGGCAAGGGGGATGAAGCCTTCCCACGGGATGGTGAGCTTCGTGCCCCCCCAGCCACCGAACTCCCCGCCGCGCGCGGAGAAGAACCCGAACCTCTGGTCCGTTCCGTCGCCGCGAAGGTAGTACCACCCCGGGTCGTTCGCACTGCTCAGGTCGAGCCGAACCTCCTGCCCGGCGTACACGCTTCGCAACACGCCCACGCGCGGCCCGCGCCTGCTGATGGGGTCCGAAGACTCCCTCACGACTTGCTCGATCCGGTTGCCGAACACGTCGTACTTGTAAGAGATTGTTTTCGCCGAGCCTTGCAACGCCAGAATCCCACTCCGGATCGAAACGTTGGTGAGTCGGCCGTACACGTCGTAGTCGTAGGTCGAGATGTCCCTCGGGAGGCCGCCCTGGCCCAACACCTCTTGCTTACGGCTCCCGTCGCTGTGATAGGCGTACTCCCTGACCTCCGGCGGGGGTAGTGGGGTGGTCGGCAATTCCGGCTGGGGTGCTGGCGTGGTCAGCGATTCCAGGCGGTTCGTACGGGGTTGGTACGTGGCCGTGCTCGTGCCGATCTTCTTCGCGTTGCCGTCCTCGTCGTACTCGGGCGAAGGGGGTGG
>DASPHQ010000680.1:0-3000 GCA_035629595.1 Urbifossiella sp.
ACCGCCTCCGGATCGAACGCGCGGACCTTCGCGTAGAGCTTCAGCAGCTGCTCGATCGCGGTGACCGCCGGCGCCTCGCGGATGTCGTCGGTGCGCGGCTTGAACGCCAGGCCCCAGATCGCGACCGTCTTGCCCGCCAGGCGCTCGCCGAAGTACGAGCGCACCTTGCGCAGCAGGACCTGCTTCTGCCCCTCGTTGACGTCGTCGACCGCCTGCATGATGCGGATCGGCTCGCCGGTCTGCTTCGACAGGTGGATCAGCGAGCGGATGTCCTTGGGGAAGCACGACCCGCCGAAGCCCGCCCCGGGGAACAGGAACTGGAAGCCGATCCGCTGGTCGTGGCCGATCCCCTTGCGCACGTCGTTGATGTCGGCCCCGAGCCGGTCGCAGAGGTTCGCCATCTCGTTGATGAAACTGATCTTCGTCGCGAGCATGGCGTTCGCCGCGTACTTTGTCATCTCGGCCGACTCGGGCGTCATCACCAGGAACGGCCGCTCGGTGCGGAGGAACGGGGCGTACAGCTCGCGCAGCACCTCGGCGACCTCCGGCCGGCGCACGCCGACGACGACGCGGTCGGGCTTCATGAAATCCTCGATCGCGGCGCCTTCCTTCAGGAACTCGGGGTTGCTGGCGACCTCGACGTGCGGGCACCCGGCCGCGGCGAGGCGTTCGGCCACGGCCTTGTTCGTGCCGACGGGGACGGTGCTCTTGGTGATGACGACGCGCGACCCCGGCGGGCCGGGCGGCACGTCTTTTAGCGCCGCCCCTATGGCGTCGGCAACGGCGAACACGGCCGTCAGGTCGGCGTCGCCGGCCTCCGACTGCGGCGTGCCGACGGCGATGAAGATGAGCCGGGCGGCGCGGACGGTCGTCGGCAAGTCGGTCGTGAAGCCGAGGCGGCCGTCTTGGCGGTTCCGCTGCACCAGTTCGAGCAGGCCCGGTTCGTAGATGGGGAGGCGGCCGGCGTTCAGCGTCTCGACCTTGGCCGGGTTGATGTCGACGCACGTCACGTCGTTACCGCTCTCGGCCAGACAGGTGCCCGTGACGAGCCCGACGTACCCGGTGCCGACGATCGCGACTTTCATGTCGATATCTCCCGGCGAGCGGCCCGCGTGAGCGGGCTGTTCGCTAGCCCGCTTGTTGCCGCCAGTCAGCGAGGATGTCGGCGAGCGTCTGGTCCAGCGCGATGCGCGGCTCCCACCCGGTCGCCGCCCGCAGCTTCGCCGTGTCCGCGCGCGTCACCGACGTGTCCGCCTTGCGGCCCGGCTCGGCCGTCTGCCGAACCTCGATCGGAATCGTCGCCTGCGCCAGCAGCCGGTCCAGCACCTCCTGGATGCGGTACGTCGTACCGCGGCCGGCGTTGTACGCCTCACCGGTCTTGCCGTGCTCCAGCAGCAGCGGGAACGCGGCCACCATGTCGCGCACGTCGGTGATGTCGCGCCGGGCGGACAGGTCGCCGGTCGTCATCGCCGGTTCCTGACGGCGCATCTCGGCGGCGGCGATCTGGCGGGCGAAGTTGGCGACCGCGTAGTCGGCGCTCTGCCGCGGGCCGATCTGGTTGAACAGCCGCACCCGCACGACGTCGAGCCCCGCGCTGCGGGTGTACTGGTAGCTCAGGAGGTCGGCGGCGGCCTTGCTCGCGGCGTAGGGGCTCGCCGGCTTCAGCGTCGTCCGCTCGTCGCACGCCGCGTCCGGCGTGTCGGGTTCGCCGTAGATGAGGCCCGTCGAGACGTACAGGATGCGCGGCCGGACGCCGGAGCGGACGACGGCGTCGTACAGGCTACGGGTGGCGTCGAGGTTGTCGCGCCAGCAGGCGTCGGGCTCGCGGAACGAGCCGCCGGTGTTGGCGTAACCCGCGAGGTGGAACAGCCAGTCGGGCCGCACCTGCTTCAACACGTCCTCGACGCGGGCGGTGTCGAGCAGGTCGGCGGCGTGGAGGTCGGCGGCACCGGCGAGGTGTTCCAGGTGGCCCGGCCAGGTCGCGGAGCGGCCGACGCCGGCGAGGGTGTGCCCCGCGGCGGCCAGCCGCTCGGCGAGGTGCCCGCCGACGAACCCGGTGATGCCGGTGATGAGGGTACGCATATGTTTCGGCGAACGGCCGGCGTCAGCCGGCTGGTCGTTGTGCCAATCACGCGCAACGACCAGCCGGCTGACGCCGGCCGTTCGCCTTAGATCCCACGCGCCTTGAAGTCCGGCAGCGGCTGGCCCTGGAGGCGGGCGAGGTCGGCCTTCACCATCCGCTCCACCAGTTGCTCGAAGGTCACCTCCGGCACCCACCCGAGCTTCGCCTTCGCCTTCGCCGGGTCGCCGATCAGCAGGTCCACCTCCGCCGGCCGCACGAACGCCGGGTCGATGACGACGTGCTTCTCCCAGTTCAGCCCGGCGGCCTCGAACGCGACCTCCACCAGTTGCTTCACGGTGTACGTCTTGCCGGTGGCGATCACGTAATCGTCCGGCGTGTCCTGCTGGAGCATCAGCCACATCGCCCGGACGTAGTCGCCGGCGAAGCCCCAGTCGCGCTTCGAGTCGAGGTTGCCGAGCCGCAGCTCCTTCGCCATCCCGAGCTTGATCCGGGCCACGCCGTCGGTGACCTTGCGGGTCACGAACTCGAGGCCGCGGCGCGGCGACTCGTGATTGAAGAGGATGCCGGAGCAGGCGAAGAGGTCGTAGCTCTCGCGATAGTTGACGGTGATGTAGTGGCCGTAGACCTTGGACACACCGTAGGGGCTGCGCGGATAGAACGGGGTGTCCTCGCCCTGCGGCACCGCGCGCACCTTGCCGAACATCTCGCTCGACGACGCCTGGTAGAAGCGGATCTTGGTGTCGACCTGGCGGACCGCCTCGAGGGCGCGGGTCACGCCCTGGGCGTTGTACTCGCCGGTCAGCAGCGGCTGATCCCACGACGCCGGGACGAACGACATCGCCGCCAGGTTGTAGAACTCCCGCGGCCGCACTTCGTCGAGGATCTTGAGGAGCGACAGCTGGTCGAGCAGGTCGGCC
>DASPHQ010000681.1:0-2174 GCA_035629595.1 Urbifossiella sp.
CGGTGCGGCCGGAGGTGCGGCCGCAGTTGGTCCCGGCGCGGGAGGCGGGGGCGGTGGCGGTTTAAAGGCGAACGGCCGGCGTGAGCCGGCTGGTCGTTGGTACAGGTGCCTCTACCAACGACCAGCCGGCTCACGCCGGCCGTTCGCCTTAAGTCGGCAGTTCCCACCCGCGCCGATACTCGCGCGCCAGGTAGCGGTCGGCGTCCGCGGAGTCGGTGCGGCCGGTGTCGGCGTTCCACGTGATCGGCCGGCCGGCCCGGTACGCCACGTTGCCGAGCAGCACCGCCTCCGCGAGCCGACCGGAATAGTCGAAGTTGCACGTGGTGGGGCCGCCGGTTTTCACGGCCTCGGTCCACTCACGGTGGTGGCCGATCGACGCCGGGATCGACCGCGGCGGCGCCGCGAAGTCGCGGGCGAACGCCTCCGGCAGCACCCGCAGCTTGCCGTAGTCGGCCAGCAACTGCCCCTTGTCGCCCTCGAACAGCACGCCGGAGCCGAAGCCCTCGTGACGCACCGAGCCGTCGAGCGCTGGGCCAGGGACGCCGTGGTACCACGTCAGATGCACCTCGCCCCGGCCGGCCGCGGCCGGGAAGCGGTAATCGACCTGCATCACGTCCGGCACCGTGTTGTCGCCCTGGTACGTCTTGCGGCCGGTCGCCTCGATGCGGCTCGGCAGGCCGAGGTTCAGCGCCCACGCCGGCAGGTCCATGTAGTGACAGCCGAAGTCGGCGAGCTGGCCGCCGCCGAACTCCCACCAGTAGCGCCAGTGGAAGTGCGGCCACGTGCGGCTGGCGTTGGCGTGCGGGCTGCCGGGGTGGTCGGCGTCGAACAGCGGCGTCGTTGCGGGGCCGGCCCACAGGTCGGCGTCGAACCGCGGGCTCCCCTTCGGCCCCTTCCGCACCCCCGCCGGCGGCTTCGACCCGAGCCACACGTGAACTCGGCGGACATTGCCGAGCAGCCCCGCCCGCACGATCTCGACCACTCTGCGGTAGTTGTCGCCGGCGTGAATCTGCGTCCCCATCTGCGTCACCAGCTTGCGGTCGACGGCGAGCTTGCGCAACAGGCGGCACTCGGCCACTGAGTACGCCAGCGGCTTCTCGCAGTACACATGCTTGCCGCGGGTCATCGCCAGCGCCGCGGGGAGGCAGTGCGAGTGGTCCGGCGTGCTGATCACCACGGCGTCGAACCGGTTACTCGCGCGCTCGAACAGCTGGCGGTAGTCAACGAACGTCTCGGCCATCGGGAAGCGGGCCTTCGCAGCGTCGAGGCGTGCCGGGTCGATGTCGCACAGGACGGCGACGTTCTCGTGCTGCAGCCCGGCGAGGTTGGCGCCGCCGCGGTCGGCGACGCCGATCACGGCCAGGTTGAGGCGGTTATTCGCGCCCTGCGCCCGCACGTACATGGGGGCGGCGAGCGCGGCGGGGGCGGCGGCGAGGAAGCGCCGGCGGGTGGTGCGGTGCGACATGACGACTCGGGGTGGGAGGGAAGTAGTCGGAGGCGAGTATACGCGAGGCAGGAGTCCGCCGAAAGAGATGAGGGGAACCAACCCCGGGGGAGGGCGACACGCGGGCGATGCGTGCCGCCCTCGACCCCGGGCGCTCCACGGGCGATGGTGGAGCGGGGCTCGGGTGGTGGGCGGAGCGAAGTAGTCAGTCCTGCAAATGCTTCACCCGAGAATACGAGACGGCCAGGCAGTCGCGGACACGAAATCCGCGAATTCCTGACATCCCGACCTGGGGAGGCTGGCGGACCGAATCGGCGACCGCGATAATCAGCCGCACGAGCCGCGAACCACGACCGGGAGACGGACATGGCGATCGAGCCGCTGGCGATCGGGGTGTGCAGCTGGTCGCTGCAGGTGACGAGCGTCCCGGAGCTGAAGGGCTTCATGGACCGGCTCGGCGTCGACGTCGTGCAGATCGCCTGCGGCGACCCGCACCACGCCTCCTGGGTCGAGGGCGACACGATGCCGGCGGCGGCGGTCGCGGCCGGGTTCCGCATGAGCGGCGCGATGCTCGGCTTCCCCGGCGAGGACTACACCACGCCGCAGACGATCCAGCACAGCGGCGGCTTCGGCAACCCGGCCACGCGGGCGGAACGCCTCGAGCGCTTCGCCTGGGCGCTCGACCGCACGAAGGCGCTCGGCCTGACCGAACTCATGCTCCACGCCGGCT
>DASPHQ010000682.1:0-5561 GCA_035629595.1 Urbifossiella sp.
CGTCCGCGGCAATGCCGACATCCCCCGCGGCCACGTTCACCGTCCCCGACGAGCACCCCGCGATGTTCACCACCGGCGTGTCCGCAACCGCGCGGCTCCCGGTTTTCAGCACCGTCACGTTCGCCGCAGTCGCAATCGTCAGGTTGACCAGCGACGGGCCGTCGCCTTCCCCCTCGCCGATCGTGACCGGGACGGCCGTCCCGACGAGCAGCGCCCGCCCCCGGTACTGGACGTAATCGCCGTCCTCGTCGCGGTAGGGCAAACCCAGCCGGCCCCCCTGAAACGACGCCAGCACTCGCACCGACCCGTACACCGCCGACGGGACGTTCTCGAACCCCCAGAGCAAATCCGGCCCGGCGTCGATTAGCACGTCGTCGGTGGCGACCGGCGTGGCCGCGAGCGACCAGTTCCCGGCGAGGTCTACCGCCTCCGGCCCGACGTTCGCCGTCGGCGTGGCGAGGGTGTAGGTGCCGGTGCCGGTTTCGGAGATGGAGAACGGCTTGCCCGGCGTCTTGGCCGTGCCGGTGACGACGGCCGAATCCACCGTCCACGTCACCGACGCGAACTCCGGGATCGTGCTGGCGTCGAGCAGCGCCTGGATCGCGCTGGCGAGCTGGGCCGCGGTCAGTACGCCGTCGGCCGTGACCGTGATCGACTTGCCGTTCATCGTGGTCACGAACGTGTGCGTGTTCGTGTTACTCCCCACGGTCAGCGTGACGACCTGCGCCACGTCGCCGAGGTCACCGTCGCGGCGGTTAGTTGCCATCGGTCGCCCCCTTCGGCGGGTCGTAGGTCATGCCGCCGAGCGGCTTGATCGTGCCGTCCCACTCCTGCCCGACGGGTTCCAGCACGAGCGGCATCACGTAACGGGTGGGCGTGCCGATGACGACGATGCGGCGGGCGTGCTCGTCGCACAGCCTCTTCAACTCGCGCGCGGGCTCGTTGGGGTCGTCCACGTCACACCACCTTCGGCGGGAGTTTGGGGTTGCCGCCGACCAGCCGGACGGCGGACACGTAGGCGTAGTTCCACGAGACCGGCCACTGCAACGCCCGGCCCGTCCCCGGCCGCGGCGTCTCCTTCGTCACCGCCTGGTCCGGGTTCACCAGCGCCGCCGGCCAGAGGGGGTTCGCCGGCTCGGGGTAGGAGAGCAAGCCCACCGCCTGCCCCGTCTGCGTCGCCCGGATCGCCGTGTTCGGCGAGGTGATCTGCTCGACCGGGGGCGCGTTGATCGCCTCGCGGATCACCTTCCGCGGCCCCCCGTTGCCGACCACCGTCACCGACTCGCTGTAGTCGATCAACAGGTCATCCGTCCCGGCGAGGTACTCGGCTTCAAATGTTGCTTGGAATGAGCGGAGTGTCGCGTATTCCGCGCCGCCGTAGGTGTTGGGCCAGTTCAGGAACAGGCACCGCACGCCGCTGATGCTCGTCCCGTTGACCAGCCGCGTCGGTGAGGCAACCCCGCTGTCCAGCATCAACGCGAAGTCCCGGTAGGGGACGCTGAACGCCAGCTGCACCGCGGCTTCTGCCGCCGCACACTCGGCCTGCGTGTTCCCCTCCACTTCGCCGCTGAGATTGATCGTGTGGACGTAGGTCAACGGCTGGGAGAACCGGCCGAGTGTGGCGCGGATGCTCCGCGTCACGTCGGTCGAGTTGGCGGGGAGCAGGGTGTTACCGTACCGGACCTGCATACCCCGCATCATGGGGACTCAGGTTGCCCGGACGCGGGGTGTGGTATGATGAGGGGTACACGCCCCGGAGAACTGCCCGTGAGCCGCCGCCTACTCGCGTTCCTGCTGTCGGAGTTGAAGACCGTCCGGCTGATCTGCCAGCGCCCGCAGTGCGGGGCCGTCACGGAAATGTCGGTCGAATCGCTCGGCGCGCGGTTCGCCAACCGCACCCCCGGGTGCCCGGTCTGCAACCACGACTTCGCGGGCGTTGCGGCCGGCGACCGGGACTCGCAGAACGCCCTCGTCCGGCTCGCCGACGCCATCCTCGCCATTCAGGGCGTCGGCCGCTCCACCCCCGCCGGCGTCGAGGTCGAGTTCGTCCTGCCCGACCCCCAGGTGTAACGATGGACGAATCAGACGACGCCAACCTCGCCCGCGTTCGTCACCGCCAGTGGCAAGACGCACTCAGGAGTTGCAGGGTCATGCGAGCGGAACTCGTCCGGCTCGGCGTGACGGACCCGGCCATCCTGGGCGAGTCGATCATGGCGGTGAAGGGCGGGAGGGTCGAGTCGATGGTTCTCACCGCCGCCGATGAACCCGACTACAAGAGCTACGTCGAGAAGGGCGCCGACCCCGCCTAGCGCATTTCCGTACAGCTATCTCCCCCGCCCGCCGGCGAATACTACGGCGGGGGTGCCACGCCCCGGACTAGAACCTCGATTCGCCCAATGATCCGCCTGTTCGACCGCATCGACAAAGCCGTGCGGCTGGTGCTGAGGGTCGCGGTCGCGATCAGCGTCGCCGGGGTAACGACGTGGTTGGCGTGGGCGATCCGGGACGACTGGATCGGGCTTGCCGCAGGGCTGGGCTGTGGTCTGGCGCTCGCGGCGCTGATCGTGTTCGTCGATATCGGAAGGCTGCTCTACGACGACGCCCGACACCACCGTGACGGCCGCAGCACCTGGAAGTGACCGCTAGAACAGCGTCGGCTTCCGGCACACCGGCTTCGCGGGGCGGGGCTTGGGCGCGGGCTTCGCCTCCGCCGCGACCTTCGCGCGTTGCTCCTCGTGGGGGCAGATGCCGCCGTTGATGCGGCGACCGAAATTGCAGTTTAGGCAGAGGCACCTGTAACGGTCTTGCGGAAAGCCCCTGTCTCTAAGCCAGTAGTAGAAAACCGTCCCTGCGCCTTCTTCCTTGCGACGGGCTTGCCCGTCGTTGAAGATGTGATCGATCGATAAGAAGTTGTGGTTGGATTCTCCGCAGCAGACGCATCGCCCTCCGTATGCCGCCATCACTTCGAGCTTGAGAGCTTGCCGCGTCGCCCTGGTTTTTTCAAAGCACACGCTACACAGTGATCGCCCCTGTTCCTTTGGCGCCCACCCGCATCGCGAGCATAGACCCGCCGCTTCGCAAGCGGCTCTCCGCACTCTCGTGCGTTCTCTTTTGTCGGCGGTACACACGTCACAACACAGCCGCTTCCCCACCCGCGAGCGTCCGCAATGACACTTTCCCTCAGCCTTGTACTGCCGAACCTTGATCTTCTGATACTCGCGTCCCTTTGCCGTGTTACTCCACCTGCGGCTCTGCTCTCGGTTCTTCTCTTTGTCCTTGCTGGGCATGATCGTGTCCCTCCGGGGTGGCCCGCCCCAAGTCTCCCCGGGGCGGGCGGGTTGTCGATGTCAGATGCGGTGATCCATCGCCATCAGGTCACCCCGCACCCACGGGTTCCGCTCGGTGGAGTGGAAGTGGGCGATCGCCCGGATGCGGTCACCGTCCTCGCGGTTCAGCACCAACCGGTCGGCGAAGTCGTCGGGGCACGCGACCCGCACCCACGCCCGGACGGCGGCGACCATCTCGCGGTACAGGCGGGAGGCTTCCTTCTCTCGAAGATTGACGGCGGGCGTGCGAACTGGTTTACTAGCGGGCATGTATCCCTCCTGAGGGGGTACAGGGCGACGGCCCGGCGGGTGTCTGATACACACCCGCCGGGCACTTCAGACAGCGGCCGACCTCCGACCGCCCGCTACAGTGTAGTCTACTGAATACAGAAATGTAGGTCAGTAGTCAAGCGGCATTCGGAGGCAGGACATGACCAGCGTGGCGAGAGAGCGACGGATCGACCGCGACTTCGGCCCCCGACTCCGGGCGATCCGGGAGGCGGCCGGAATGACGCAAGGCGATCTTGCCGCAGCGGCCGGGGTGGGTCGGGTCATCCTGAACCGCTACGAGGCGGGGAAGGCCGAACCGTCCTGGTCGGTCATCGTCGCGCTGGCGGCAGCTCTTGAGGTCAGCCCCAACGACTTCAAGAGCGGGGGCAACCCCGACTAGGCGCCGCTATGCGACCCGTCCTGATCGCCGTTGCAACGATCTGCGCCCTCGTCGTTGCTGCCGCGGCAAGTGTCTACCTCTACACCCAATCGTCACTCCGCAACGACCGCATTCGATTGCGAGAGGCGAGGATCGAGCTCGGTTCGGCCATGATGGCGAGGGAAGATCGGAGGCGGGAACTGGACGCGCAACTCCCGCCTCGGCGGCCGCTCGAACTCATCGAGCTGGAGTCCGAGGCCAGCGAGCGTCTCGGCAAGGACGCCAAGTGGCGAGACCTTGACCGGAAGGTGATGAATTTGGAGAACGAAATCCTGGTGATACTCGACCGCTGGCCCGAACTCCGCTAGGTGCTTCGCCACCCCCACACGCGGAATGCCCCGTAGGCGTCCCGCTGAATTTGGTCGAGCATGTTGGCGTCCCGCTCGACCTTGTGCGGCGGCAGGTTCTCGGCCCGGCGCCGGGCCGGGTAGGGCATCACGAATTCGTCGTGCTCCGTGTTGGAGCTGGCAACCGTCGTCGCGCCCGTGCCGATCGACCAACTCACCTGCTGGATCAGGCCGTTCGGGTCGATTTGTACCGCGCCGATGTACTGCCTCGTTTCGCCGCTGTCGAGCCCGTGACGTTCGGCCATTGCTTCCAGGTAGTATTCCGCCCGCGGCGCGGCGTCGCCGTCGTCCTTGAACGTGCCCGTCGGCTTGTTCTCGTCGCCGTAGGTCGTCTTGTACGCGACCCGCACGTCCTCCCGCAGTTGGTACTCCGCCCCGGCCGCGCCCCCGAGGTCGCGGTCGAACTCGGCCCGGATCGGGGCCGACGTGTCCGCGTGCTCGATGATGACGGCCGTTTCCAGGGTGAGGAGCGGAATCTGGTAGCGGTCGAAGCCCTCGCCCACCGTGGCGCGAGCCATCACCGGGGCCGAGAACATGATCATGTTCTCCTGCGGCACCACGGTGAACGACACGTACACTTCAGATTCCGCGTCCGTGTTACCGGCGTCGTCAGAGCCGTCGCCCCACAGTACATTCCCGATCGACTTCGCAACCGACCCGTACACAGAGGGGGCCGCCCCGCGGGAGTACCCGTTGTAAAAGGCCGGGATGATCCCGGGAGTGTCGGTAATCAGCCCCTTCGTCTTGCCGACCTTCTTCCGCTGCTCGGGAACGACCTGATCCACCTTCTCGGCCTGGAGGATGATCTGGTGCCGGCGGACGATCGGCGCGGGGTAGCCCGGCACGCGGAACGGCGGCTTTCGCGTGGCCGGGTCGGCAAGGACGATGCGGTAGGCCCGCCACACGCTTCGCAGCGCGAGTTCCTGCGCCTGCTGACGGGTGAGGTTATCCGTACCGCGGACGCTGGACATCGTGTCCTTGCCGCAGTCCTCCCACCCCCCCGCGTTCTTCCCAGGCTTCGGCATCGTCACCGAGGTCGTCCACGGGCTCGACTCGTCATCGACGTACACGATGCTCGCCGACCCGAACGCAATGCCGGCCTCGCGGGCGGTCAGGACGAGTTCCGTCTGCCCGGTGTCTACGTTCACCTGGACGGACGCGACCAGCACCGCCGCCGCA
>DASPHQ010000683.1:0-2352 GCA_035629595.1 Urbifossiella sp.
GGTGACGCGGTTCGGTCACGTCGGACGTGATTCGGCGCGCCGACGCACCCGCCGCCTGACGGCGGTCGGCTCGCCGGGCCGACCGCCGCCCCCGTTGCGCCGCCGTTGCGCCACGGTGCTTGTGTTTCGCCCCGCCGTCCCGATAATCTCCCACGCCCGGCGGCGAACCCCCCTTCGCCCCGCGACCGGAGGCCCCCCGGCGGTGACCACCACCTGCCCCCGCTGCCGGCGCACCCTGTCCACCGCCGAACCCGGCGGCCCGCCCGCGTTCTGCATGTACTGCGGGCAGCGCCTCTCGTCCGCCTCCGCCGACCCCAACACCCCCGTCCCCGCCGGCATGGTCACCGGCTCGTTCGTCCCGTTCTCCG
The DNA here is from genome assembly GCA_035629595.1 of Urbifossiella sp. Lineage (GTDB taxonomy): Bacteria > Planctomycetota > Planctomycetia > Gemmatales > Gemmataceae > Urbifossiella. The sequence continues at coordinate 369 of DASPHQ010000683.1, forward strand.
ACACCGGCGAACCCGCCTCCGAGCCGCCGCCCACGACCGTCGGCGGCTACCAGCTCGTCCGCTTCCTCGGGGCCGGCGGCATGGGCACCGTCTACGAGGCCGAGGCGCCCGACACCGGCACCCGCGTCGCCGTCAAGCTCCTGTCCGGCCGCCTCACCACGAACCCCAACTCGGTCGAGCGCTTCCGCCAGGAAGGCCGCCTCGCCAGCCAGATCGGCCACCCGCGCTGCGTGTTCGTCCTCGCCGCCGACACCGACGCCGGCCGGCCGTACATCGTCATGGAGCTGATGCCCGGCCGCACTCTCAAGGACGTGGTCGACGAGCGCGGCCCGATTCCCCCGGCCGACGCCGTCGCCCACATCCTCGACGTGGCCGACGGCCTCGCCGAAGCCCACCGCCTCGGCGTCCTGCACCGCGATGTCAAACCGTCGAACTGCTTCCTCACCGCTGACGGCCGCGTGAAGGTGGGCGACTTCGGCCTGTCGAAGTCGCTCGCCGGGTCGGCCGACCGCCAGCTCACGCAGAGCGGCGCGTTCCTCGGCACCGTGCTGTTCGCGTCGCCCGAGCAGCTCCGCGGCGACCCGCTCGACTACGGCTCCGACGTGTACTCGGTGTGCGCCACGCTCTACTACCTGCTGTGCGGCGAGGCGCCGTACCACCACGAGAGCATCACCGCGGCGCTCGCCAAGGCGGTGACCGAACCCGCCGTGCCGGTCCGCGACCGCTGCCCCGCCGTGAGTCCGGCGCTCGACCGCGTGGTGATGAAGGGGCTGGAGCGCGACCCGGACCGCCGCTGGGGCTCGCTCGACGAGCTGCGCGAGGCGCTGATCGACCTCGTCCCCGCGCGGCAGACGCCGGCCCGGCCGCGGGCGCTCATCGGCGCGTACCTCCTCGACTTCATCCTGCTGGCGCTGCTGGTGACGCTGCCGGTCGAAATTCTGCGGAAGCTCCTCGGCTGGGGGCACGTGGCGATCGCCGGCCTGCCGATCGACCCGGTCGAGGACGCGGTGACGCTGGCGTACTTCGCCACCCTCGAAGGCCTGTTCGGCCGCACCCTCGGGAAGGCGCTGCTGGGCCTGCGCGTCAGCCGCGTCGGCGCCACCGGGCCGCCGGGGCTCGGCTGGGCGTGGCTCCGCGCCGGCACGTTCGGGGCGATGGTGCTGGTCCTGATGTACGCCCCCGCGGTCGCGGCGGAGGCGCTCGGCGGGTGGGTCGGGCTCGGCGTGTTCGCCGCCGGGCTGGCGCTGTTCCTCGTGCAGCTGCGGCGCTCGCCCGGCGGCTACCGCGGGCTGCACGACTGGGTCAGCGGCTGCCACGTCACCCAGAAGCCGTTCCCGACGCGGCGGCCGAAGCTGGTGTCGGTCCGGCCGAACCCGCTCGACGCGCTCGTGCCGCCCGACCCGTCGCACCCGCTCCCCGCGACGCTCGGCGGGTACGCGGTCCGCGGCCGGCTCTGGGCCGACGGGGCCGGCGGCGAGGTGTGGGCCGCGGAGGACCGGGCGCTCGGCCGCCGCGTGCTCATCTGGCTGACGCCGAACCCGGGCGCCGACCCGGCCCGCCCGACCCGGCTGCGGCGCCTCGGCGGCGGGCGGGTGGCGTGGGCCGGCGCCGACTGCGCCTGGACCGCGTTCGCGGCCCCGGTCGGGGCGCCGCTCGCGGACACGATCCACCCGCGCCGGCCGCTGCCGTGGGCCGACGCGCGGTTCCTCCTCGAACAACTGGTGGACGAGTTCCGCGCCGCGGCCGCCGACGGCACCACGCCGCCGCGGCTCGGGCTCGATCAGGTGTGGGTCGAGCCGAACGGGCGGGTGCATCTGCTCGACTTCCCCGGCGGCCCGGTCACGACCGCGGCCGCGGCGGGTCCGTTCCCGCTGCTCCGCGCCGTGGCGGGGCTGACGCTCGAGGGGCGGCCGCGCGACGGCGGGTCAGGCGGCGTTCGCGCCCCCGTTCCGCCGCACGCGCTGCCGGTGCTCGACCGCCTGTT
>DASPHQ010000684.1:0-2856 GCA_035629595.1 Urbifossiella sp.
ACTTCGACGCGCACGTCCGGCTCGGTCATGGTGTTTTGCCCCTGGGACCGCGGGCGTCCCGCCCGCATCCTCGTGTCACCTTGGGACCGGTTTATTGACGGTCACAAAAGTAATGTCCGCGCTCGTAGCTTACCTGCATGCGAAGCGAAGGTTCATCGGCCGAGTTGCAGCGACGGCGTGTCCTGGCGGTTCGTCGAGTTAGCGACGGGTATTCGATTCGGGAGGTCGCCGAGTTTTTGGAGGTCGATGCGCGATCGGTGCGGCGCTGGTGCGAGGCGTATCGGGTCGCGGGAGTCGATGGATTGACCGCCAAGCCGGTGCCCGGTCGTCCACCGAAGTTGTCGCGGGCGCAAGAGAAGGTGGCGTTGCGGTGGCTCGGCGACAGCCCGACGGAGTACGGCTTCGACACGGAACTCTGGACCGCGGCTCGGCTGGTCGAACTCATCCGCGAGGAATGGGGGGTCGAACTCAACCCACGACACGTTTGCCGGTGGTTGACGGCACGCGGGTACTCGCCGCAGAAGCCCCAGCGTGTTCCACGCGAGCGCAACGCGGAGGCGATCGCCGCGTGGCTGGACCGGGAGTGGACGCGCATCAAAAAAAGGCGCCGCGCGAGCGTCGCCACCTCGTTTTCATCGACGAGAGCGGGGTTTTGATGGGACCGCTGTTGCGTCGGACGTGGGGCCTGCGCGGCCGAACGCCACCGCTCCCGCAGCGTGGCAAGCAGCGCGAGAAGGTGTCGATTGTCGCGGCATTGTGGTGGTCGCCGCGGGAGCATCACCCGCTGGGCCTGCACTACGAGACGTTGCCGAACGGCTACTTCAACAACGTCCGCGTGGCCGCGTTCCTCGGCCGACTGCTGCGCGAGCTGCCGCAGCGATTGTTGGTCGTCTGGGATGGCGGTGGCATGCATAAAGGAGACCCGATTCGCGAGGCGGTCGAAACGAACCGTCCCCGACTGCAACTGGAACGTCTGCCACCCTACGCGCCCATGCTCAACCCGGTGGAACCGCTCTGGAGTTGGCTCAAGCATAGCCGGCTGGCCAACTACGCACCGGAGAACGCCATGGCTTCGAATCAGCGGATCCACCAAGAACTCGATGCCGTGCGATCAGACCCTGACTTCCTCCGAAGCATGTGGCGAGCGTCCGACTTACCACTACCGCGGACATTACTTTTGTGACCGTCAATAGCGGCGTCCCCGACGGGGACACGCGCGGCCCCGATGGGGCCGACGCTAAACCACAGTCGCCGGCCGCACGACGACGGCGAAGTCGTCCGAGTACGGCAGCACCCCGAGCACCCGGCCGGTCAGGCGGACCCGCCACTCGATCTCGTTGTTCGGCGCCTGGAACGAGTGCATCACCTCCGCCGGCACTGCGAACGCGGCGGACAGCGGGACCGCCCGGCCGTCGCGGTCCGGGTCCGAGACCGGGTGCCGGGCGACCACCCGCTTCGCGGTGTTCTTGCTCGTCCCGGCGACGTAGGTGGCGACCTCCTCGCACACCAACTCCGCCGCAACACCGCCGAGCCGGAACATGCCCCGCTGGGCGGCGTGCAACTCGTACCGCCCGCCGGGGGTGAGCGGGTGGTTGGTCACTTCCACCTCGACCCGCCCCACGAGCAGCGACACGACCCACCGCAGCCCGCTGTAGAGCGTGAACGCGACCATCCCCAGCCCGACCAGGACGAACGGCACGAGGAACAGCGCCATGAACCAGTCCGGGCGCCCCCGCTGGAACCCCTTCGCCAGCTCCCACAGGAACACGCTCACGATCCCGTTCCAGAAGATCGCGACGCCGACGGCGCACCCGAACATGCACCCGGCGGGCATCCCGTCCCGGTCGAGGGCGTGGGCCAGCACCTTCCCCGGCGTCGTGGTTCCCTCCGGGACGGTCGGCAGGTCGCCGGCCATCGGGACCGGCTTCGGGGCGTCCGGCGCGGCGGCACCGGCCGCGGGCGCGGCAACGGACAGGCTCTCGGGCGACGGGGCGGCCCGCTTCATCCGCTCGCCGAGGGTGCGCAGCGTCGGCCACATCACGGCGGTGAACACGGCCGGCGGGGCGAAGAACACGACCGGGGCGACCCACCCCGGGGCGTTGAACGCGAACTGGGCCACGACCACCCCGGCGAAGGACAGGGCCGCGGTCAGCCCGAAGCCGACGAGGACCGGGAACGCCGCCCGGGCCACCCCCGGCGGGACATCGGGCGCCGGCGGGGCCGGCGGCCGCGGCCGGGTCAGGTTCGACCAGCCGAACCGGAGCATGAACACGCCGGCCACGACGAACGGGACCGGGAAGACGAGGAAGAACCACGCCGGGCCGTTCTTCTGGACCCGGATCACCCCGAGCTGGTCGAGGACGGTGACGACCAGGAACAGCGAGCCGATGAGGGTGAACGCCGCCCCGACGACGGTGGCGAGGCACCCGCCGACGCGGTCTGGGGGCTTCTGGTCCACCGGGCGGCCTCGGGGGTCGGGTGCGGGGCGAGGGTGATTAGACCGCACCGCGCCCGGCCCCGCAACCCGCGGTGCCGACGAAAAAGCCCGGCCGTCCGGCCGGGCGTGTGGTCCGGTCAGCCCGGCGGGTGGACGGACGGCGCCGCCACGATCACCGGGACGCTCTCGTACCGGTAGCTGTGCGACGGGTTGCGGTCGCGCTCGAACATCCGGCACCCGCCGCCGGCCGAAAGGGTCACGACCGCGGCGACCGCGGCGAGGATGAGCTTCTTCATGGTCCGGTCCTCCGTAGGCGTACCGGGCGGGGTCGATCCGCCCGGGCAGGCCGCCCGACCCGGTTCACCCGGGACGCGAGCGGCACGACGGAGGGTTAACGCAGACCCCGTGCCGCTTCACCC
>DASPHQ010000685.1:0-3685 GCA_035629595.1 Urbifossiella sp.
CCAACTCCGCGACGACGACATCCTCGGGCTTGCCGTAGAGCCGGGCGATGTACGGCAGGTCCACCACGCCCCGCTGGTTCAGCGAGACGAGCAACCCTTCCTCCGCCGTGGTGACGGTGGTGACCGGTGGCGTCTTGCCCACCACGTCGCGGAGCATGATCGGGGCCTTCTTCGCCGTCCACGCTTCCTCGTCGTATTCCTCTAATGCCATGACAAGCATGGCGTCCGGGTCTTCCCGGAACTTCGCCAGGTTCGGCATCCGCCGGATACTGGTGCCGTCCTTGGTCTCCGAGAACGTGGTCTTGTTGATCGGCCCGTAGGCGGACTTGAAGAACTCGTACGCGCGGTTCAGCCGAAGCCGTGCCTTGTCACGCTCGTCGTCCGGCCAGCCCTCGTTCTGGGACTGAAGCACTCGCCGCGCGAGGTCGCGCAGCTCAATCAGCGCCCCCATGCGGCGGCCGGCCAACGCACCATTCGCCCACAGCTCGCCGCCGCCGTAGACGACCGGCTCTGCCTGGCCGTCGACCATCTGGTGGATGCGTCCCTCGTGGACGAAGAACGAGCCCTCGGAGATGTGCCGCTCGGGAGGTGGTGGGACGAAGGGAGCGGCGCGGGGGAAATGCTCGGTTTCAGGCGATTCAGGCAGCGAACCCACTGAGTCTGCCCGTGATTCTCGCGCGGATTGCGGCAGCCGTTCGACCGCCTCCCGAAGCTGCTCCGCCAGATCACCGTTCGACAGGACGCTGTAGCCCTCCCCGTACAGCGAGTCCTTCCCGCTGTAGGTGCCGAGGACCATCTCGGGGTAGTGCTGGAAGTAGCCGTTGATGGGGAGCGAGCGGCCGTCGATGTCAGTGGGTTCCGCCTTCAGCCAATCGGGATCGACGTGCCTCGGAGGTTCATCGAGCGACCGCTTCCGCAGGAAAACGATGTCGGTGACGACCCGGGGTATCGCACAACTCCCGCACGTTGCCGGCCATGTCGCACAGACCCCACGGGTGCGGGAACTTCGCCTCGTAGAGCCCTACCGGAACCGTCCGCTGAAGGTTCGGCCCCTTTACGGTGGTACCGAACGGCAGACTGCCGTTCATATTCGCCTGCGTGCCGTTCAGCTCGTGGCCGAACGGGAACGGGCGCGCGTTGCCCAGCCCGCCGCGGCACGCGTACTCCCACGCATTCGAGTGCGGCAGCGCCAGCCGCCCCGGTCGGCCGAACGCCTTCGCCACGCCGCCGTGTGCGCTCGCCCGGTCCAGAAACCCGCCCGACCGGCAGATCGTGTCCCAGCTCACGTTCTCCAGCGGGAACCGCGACGTGTCCAGCCCCTTGGCCGCGTTCGGATTCGTGCCGTTGAAGTGGCTCGGGTTGTACCCCATCACCGCCGTCCACTCCGCCTGCGTGACCTCGTACTTCCCCAGCCAGAAGCCGTCGGTCTTAAATCTCCCCCGCTTTTCCCCGTCGCCCGATAACCCTTTCGCCCCCTGGCGCTCGATCGCGTCCAGTTCCGCCTTCGGGCTGCCAAGCTGGCTCTCGCCGGCCGGAACCCAGCAGAACGTCATCTTCACCCCGGCCGCGATCTCCACGTCCCGCGTTTCACCCGGCCTGGGTACTGTGGGGGCGGACGGTGCGGGCGTAGGACCGGGAGGCAGGGGGGACGGCGAACCCTTGGGCTCGGTCCGCGCAGCGTCGGCCGCCACGGCCGGCGCCGACGACTCCGGTCGCGGACTCGGGCGAAGCAGGACGACCGCTCCGGCCGTCACGAGCGCGAGCACCAAGGCTCCACCCGCCACGAGGGCCATGCGCCGTCGCGGGCGTGCGGGAGGGGCCGTGTTCGGGCGTGATATTACCGGTTCGGGCGACGCTGGCGGCGGGACGACCCACGGCTGGCTCGGGGAGCCGGTGTCGGTGGGCTCGGGCCGCTTCCTCGCCCGCTCGATCAGCGCGGTGAGCACGTCCTCCCACGCCGTCGCGTCCCGCGGCCGGCGGTCGGGGTTCATCGCCACGCTGCTCACGATCAGCGCCGCCAGTTCGCCCGGAACCTTGAACTCGCGCATCTGCAGCGCGGCGTCCGCACCGGGGGCGGACAGGAGGTCGCCGGCGACCATCTGGTAGGCCATGACCCCGAGCGCGTACACGTCGTCCCGCGGGCTCGGGGCGGCCCCGAGCATCTGCTCCGGCGGGGCGTACACCCGCGTCCCGGCGCTGTGCAGCGCGGACGGCAGGCGGGCCGCGTGGGCGGTCTGCGCGGCGGTCGACGCGTCGGTGAGCTGCACCGCCACCCCGCCGATCCCGAAGTCGGTGACGCGCGGGGTCGTGCCGGCCATCAGGATGTTCTGCGGCTTCAGGTCGCGGTGGACGAGCGGCGGGTCGAGCCGGTGGCACGCCGCCAGGGCGTCGGCGATGGCGTGGAGCGTGCGGACCGCCCGGCCGAGGCGCCGGGGTGCCGGGAGCTCCCGCCACTGCTCGATGAGGCCGGCGAGCGTGCCGCCCTCCACGAACTCGTACATCAGCCAGGGGGTGTCGCCGTCGAGGTTGCAGTCGAGCAGGGGGACGATGTTCGGGTGCCGGCCGGCGTACTTCATCACCCGGACGACGACGTTCCGCTCGTGGGTGACCAGGCGGTGCCGGGCGTCCGGGTCGGTGCAGAACTTCACCGCCCGCGGCTTCTGGTCGGCGTCCCAGACGTGCTTGGCGAGCCACACCTCGCCGAACCCCCCGCCGCCGAGCCGCCGCTGGAGCACCCAGCTCGACAACCCCGGTACCGGGTCGGCGGCGGCGAACACGGGCTTCGGCTTCAGTTTTTCCGTGAGCTGCTTCACCTCGTCGGGCGACTGGCCGCGCGTGACTTCACCCGGCTCGCCCATCCCAGGATCTCGTGGGTTCAAGCACACGATACCGCGCGAGTGCAGGTTTTGGCACCACACCCTACGGCCTGCCACGCACTTAGTTTACGAGACGAAACCTGTCACCGCGCGCCGGCGGCGAAATGGGTCACCCGTGCCGGTGAGCGTACCCGAAATGGGCCTCCGTCAGCAAAAACTCTCGGCCCCGATCGACCACAAGCTTCTTGATCGCCGGGCTTGGGTGCATCTGGCGGTGCCGGGGCGCGGTCCCACGCACCTCCTGGAAATGGATGGACGCCGCGTTAGGACGGCCGGAGCAGGCGGCGGGTCTGAACGACCAGCACCCACAGCGGCGGGACCAGGATCGGGTACAGCTGCCACCGGGCGTACCGCTTCAACACCCCTCGCAGCGGGTCCGCCGGGTTGTACCAGACGAGCACCGGTGACCCGACCGTGTACGAGGACACCGCCGCCTCCGCCTCCTCCTTGGAGCGCTTCCGGAGGATCATCCCGTCCCACCCGGCGTGCGTCGGCCGCTCGTAGTAGCAGCCCTCGACGGTGTAGAAGAACGTCACCACCGGCCGGAACCCGCCCGCCCCGTCCGGAAGCGCCCCGGCCCACTTGACCGTCCCCATCACCGGCTCGTACTCGGCGAACACCTCATAGTCCTGCTTGAGCACGTACCGGGCGGTCAGGGCCAGGGTCAGAACGGAGGCGGCGATCAGCAGGAGTCGCCGCCACGCTGGGACCGCCGGAGCCGGGCCGGGCTTCCGGGACACGAGGGCCACAGCGACGTTCCGGACCAGCAGGAAGGGGCCGGTGACGAGGGCGAACAGCGGCGCGAGCAC
>DASPHQ010000686.1:0-2507 GCA_035629595.1 Urbifossiella sp.
GCCCGCCGCGATCGAGCGGGTGGCGCGGCCGGTGGGAGCACCGGGGTGTCAACCGCCGTGACATCGGGGGAGGCGGGCGGCGGGGTATCCGATTGCGGCGGGAGGGCCACGGGGGTGCCTCGGAGCGGTCGAACGGGGTGCGCGGTCAACCCCATTCTTGGGGGTCGTCCGGCCGGGGCCAAGAGGAGTTGGCCCCTCCGGGTGCGGAAGCGTTACCGGCTGTTCGGGTTCGGCAACCTGGGGAGGTGCCGCCCGCCGCCCGGGATGAGCTGCCGCCCCCGTCCGACGCCGCAACCACCGGGCCGGATTGCGTGAAGTGTCAGGGATTCCGCGGCGCCGCGGTAAGATGCGCCGGCGGGAGAACGTCGGGGGTTTCCGCTACAACCGCACCCGCGGGCGGTGTTGGCGGGGTTCACCCGTTTGCCCCGGCGCCCGGAGAGGTTATAATCGTGCGGGGCGACGGGATCACCGTTCGCCCGCGTGTCCGCTCCCGGTCCGACCTCTCGACAGGGGACCGCCATGCCGTCGCCGAGTAAGCGCCCCACCCCGCCGTCCGGGGAGGGTTTCCCGTCCGGCTCCGTGCTGTCGTTCCTGGCCGACCGGAACCAGGTCGACTTCGAACTCGACTTCTTCGGCCGCATCCTCGCCGGCAACCCGGACTTCCACGAGGTGCTGCGGGCGCAGGCCAGCAACCTGACGACGAAGGGCCGCCTCCACGACGGCCTGACGATCGACAAGAAGCTGGTGTCCGCCCGGCCGGACGACCCGACCGCGCACTACAACCTGGCCTGCCGGTACGCGCTGCTGAAGCAACCGGACCTGGCGCTCGTGACGCTTCGACGGGCGGTCGAGCTCGGCTACCGCGACTTCCGCTACATGGAAGAGGACCGCGACCTCGAATCGATCCGCAAGGATCCGCGCTTCCGGCAGCTCGTGAAGGAATACCGGCGCAAGAAATAGCCGCAACTCACCTCCCGACCCCGGCCGATACCTCGGTATACACCAGAACACCTGCGGCACTCCGCCGCAGGGTTCGCTTCACCCCCGAGGTTCCCATGCAACCGCCCGCCCCGCAGGCCGAACACACCTGGCTCAGCCGCATGGTCGGCGACTGGACGTTCACCACCGAGTGCAAGATGGGACCGGACCAGCCGCCGATGACCGCCACCGGCACCGACAAGACCGTCTCGCTCGGCGGGCTGTGGACGATCTCGGAGTGGGTGCAGCCCGGCATGGACGGCACGCCGATGACCAGCCGGATGACCCTCGGCTTCGACCCGGCCCGCGGCAAGTTCGTCGGCTCGTTCGTGGCGTCGTGCATGACGCACCACTGGGTCTACGAGGGCGTCCTCGAGGGCGACGTGCTGACTCTCGACGCCGAGGGGCCGAGCTTCACCGACCCGCACGCCACGGCGCTCTACCAGGACATCTGGGAGCTGACGGCCGACGGCCGGCGGCTGCTCCGGTCGCGGTTCCGCGACGCCGAGGGGAACTGGCACGAGTTCATGAAGGCCGAATACCACCGGGCCGCGTAGGACGACGCTACCCCCCTCCCGGGTCGCGCCCCATGACCGCCTCCGACGCCGCCCGCGCCGCCTTCCGCGACAAGCCGCGCGGGCTGACCGACAAGGTGATGACCGTCGCGGAGGCCGTGACCCGGTTCGTCCGCGACGGCGACTACTTCGCGGCCGGCGGGTTCGGCACCAACCGCATCCCGACGGCCGTGCTCCACGAAATCCTCCGCCTGGGCCGGCAGAACCTCGGCTTCGCCGGCCACACCTCGACCCACGACTTCGAGATTCTCTGTGCCGGCAACCTGACCGGCCGCGGGCAGACGCTGGCGATGGTGGACGTGGCGTACATCCTCGGCCTGGAGGCGCGCGGCCTGTCGCCACATGCCCGGCGGGTCATCGAGGGCGGCGCCGTCGGCTGCGTCGAGTGGACGAACTACACCCTGGCGCTGCGCTTCGCCGCGGCCGCGATGGGGGTGCCGTTCCTCCCGGCGCGAAGCATGTTGGGGACCGACACGTTCGCCCGCAGTGGCGCGAAGCTGCTGACGTGTCCGTTCAGCGGCGAGACGGTCGCGGCCGTCCCCGCCCTGTACCCGGACGTGGCGGCGATTCATGTCCACGAGGCCGACCGCTACGGGAACGCCCGGCTGATCGGCCCGTCGGTCGCGGACAACGACCTGGCGCGGGCGGCGAAGCGGGTCATCATCACCTGCGAGCGGCTGGTGCCACACGAGGAGATGCGGCGCAACCCGCACCTGACGACAATCCCCTTCCTGTGCGTGGACGCGGTGTGCGAGGTGCCGTTCGGCAGCTACCCGGGGAACATGCCGGGCGAGTACTTTTCCGACGAGGATCACCTGCGGCTGTGGCTCGACGTGGAGCGCGACCCGGCGGCGTTCGAGCAGTTCCTGACGGACCACATCTTCGATGCCCACGACTTCACCGAGTACCTGGACCTGTGCGGCGGGCTGAAGCGACTCCAGCACCTGCGGCAGC
>DASPHQ010000687.1:0-11733 GCA_035629595.1 Urbifossiella sp.
AGCCGCGGGTCGCGCTCGAAGCCCATCGGGCTCGCCACGTCCTCGATGCGGTGCCCCTCCCACAGCCCGTCGGAGGCGCGGAACGTCGGCACGCCGCTCTCGGCCGACACGCCGGCGCCGGTCAGCACGCACACCCGCGACGCGGCCCGCAGGGCGTCGGCGGCGCGCTGGAGATCGCTGTCGACGTCGTCCGCCATGAGACACCTTCAGTTCGTGACCACCGCCCCCGCCTCGTCGCACAGCCGCTTCACGTCCGCGTCGGTCGGCGCCTCGGCGATGACGCGCACGACGGGTTCCGTATTGCTGCCGCGGACGTGGAGCCACCAGTCGGTGCCGTCGAGCCGCAACCCGTCGTCGCGGTTCACGCGGGCGTCCGGCCAGCGGCGCTCGATGGCGTCGAAGGCGCCGGCCAGCTTCGCCCGCGGCACCTCGAACTTCGTCTTGAGCATCGCGTACCGCGGAAGCCGACTCACGAGCTCGGAGAACGGCCGGCCCGTCTCGGCCATCAGGCTCAGGATGAACGCCATGCCGACGAACGGGTCGCGGACCCAGCCGACGCGCGGGTCGATGACGCCTCCGTTCCCCTCGCCGCCGATCACAGCTCCTTCCGCCCTCATCCGCGCCACCACATTTGCCTCGCCGACCGCGGCCCGGACGCACGGACATCCCGCGGCACGGGCCACGTCTTCGGCCATCCGCGACGTGCTGAGGTTCAGGACAACCGGCCCGGCCTCCTGGTTCAGCCGGTACTGCACGGCCAGCGCCAGCGTCGCCTCCTCGCTGACGCAGACGCCGTGTTCGTCGATCAGCGCGAGGCGGTCGGCGTCCGGGTCGAGTACGAAGCCGACTGCGGAACCGGACTGCTTCACCCACGGGGCCACGTCCGTCAGGTGCGCCGGTGTCGGTTCCGGTTCGTGTACGAAGCGGCCGGTCGGCTCGCACTCGTGCTGCACGACCTCGCAACCCAGATCGGTGAGGAGCTGGACGCCGAGCGGGCCGCCGGCGCCGGCGTTGGCGTCGAGGAAAACGCGGAACCGGTGCGACGCGACGCGTGCCACGCTGACGAGGTCGAGGACCGCCTGCCGGTGCTCGCGGAGTACGTCGGGCGGCACGCGGCTGGTGCCGATGCCGTCCCACGCGGCGCGCGGGAATTCGCCGGACTCGTAGCGGCCGCGGACCTCGGCCCCGCAGTCGGCGGGGAGGACGGCGCCGTCGGCGCCGAACATTTTGAGGCCGTTCCACGGCGCCGGGTTGTGGCTCGCCGTGATCTGGATCGCCCCCGCGGCCCCCAGCGCCCGCACCGCAAACCCGCACGTCGGCGTTGGCGTGATGCCAATGTCTTCGACCGAGCAGCCGGCGCCGAGCAGCCCGGCGATAACCGCGTGCCGAAGCATATCGCCGCTCGGCCGGCCGTCGCGGCTGACAAGCACGGTCTTCGGCCCGATCGTTCCGCCGTAGGCGGCCGCGAACCGTGCCACGACGTCGGCGGTAAGCCCACGGCCGACCACGCCGCGGATGCCGGACACGGACACGATCAGGTCGTCGGTCATGCAGGACACCTCGGCCGCGGGAGCGACCTTTTTCTACGGACGGCGCCGGGCCGGTTCACCCCCTGCTACAACACCCACACCGCATCCCGGAGGTGATTCATGCGCCCCTTCGTCGCGCTCGCGCTGGTCGCGTCCCTCGCCGGCCCCGCCCCCGCGGCCGAGCTGGCCGACACGCTCGCCCCGCTGCTGAAGGCCCACCGCGGCCGTGTCGCCGTGGCCGTGAAGCACCTCAAGACCGGTGTCGAGTATTACCACCAAGCCGACGAGCCGATGCCGACGGCGAGCCTCATCAAGTTCCCCGTGATGGTCGAGGCGTACTACCAGGCCGCCGACAAGAAGATCGATTTCGCCACGGTGCTGACGCTGAAGAAGGAGCACCGCGTCCCCGGCAGCGGCGTCCTCACGTCGCACATCTCCGACGGTGCCACGTTCCCGTTGCGGGACGCCGTACGGCTCATGATCGCCGTGTCCGACAACACGGCCACGAACCTCGTTTTGGAGCAGACGGGCATCCGCCCGGTGAACGAGCGGATGGCGGCGCTGGGTCTGAAAGAGACGCGGATCAACGCCCAGGTGTTCCGCGGCAGCACCACGAGCGTGGACCCCGACCGCACGAAGAAGTACGGCCTCGGCTCGACCACCGCCCGCGAGATGGTGAAGCTGTTGGAGTTGCTCCAGGAGAACAAACTCGTCTCGCCCGAGGCGTGCCGCGAGATGATGGCCTACCTCCGGGCGTGCGACAACGAGACCATGTTCAAGCGCTACCTCCCCGCGGGCGTTCTGCTGGCCCACAAGACGGGCGCGGTCAGCAACGCCCGCACCCAGGCCGGCATCATGACGCTGCCGTCCGGGCCGGTGGCGCTGTGCGTGCTCACGAACGAGAACGCCGACCAGCGCTGGGCCGTGGACAACGCCGCGCAGGTGCTGCTGGCGAACGTGGCGAAGGCCGTTCACGACCACTTCGCCCCGCCGGCGAAGGACGCTGGCCGGCCGTGAGCGGCGGCGTATCCTCCCCTCCACACTCCTTCCACGCCGAGGTCGCTCTCCCATGCCGAGCAAGGAACTCCGGGTCGGGATGATCGGGTACGGGTTCATGGGCCGCGCCCACTCGAACGCGTACAAGCAGGTCGGCCAGTTCTTCCCGTCGGACTACCGGGTCGTCCTCAAGGCAGCGTGCGCCCGCGACGCCACGAAGGCCAAGGAGTTCGCCGACCAGTGGGGCTACGAGTCGGTCGAAACCGACTGGCGAACGCTCCTCGACCGGAAGGACATCGACGCGGTCGACATCTGCACGCCGAACAACCTGCACAAGGAGATCGCCGTCGCCGCGGCAGCCGCGGGGAAGATGATCCTGTGCGAGAAGCCGCTGGCGATGAACGTCGTCGAGGGGCGTGAGATGGTCGCGGCGGTGGAGCGGGCGAAGGTGCCCAACATGGTGTGGTACAACTACCGCCGCATCCCGGCGGTCACGCTCGCCAAGAAGCTGATCGATGAGGGGCGGCTCGGGAAGATTTTTCACTACCGGGCCAAGTTCCTCCAGGACTGGACGATCAACGCCGACCTGCCGCAGGGCGGGCAGGGGCTGTGGCGGCTCGACGTGGCCGCCGCCGGCAGCGGCGTCAGCGGCGACCTCCTCGCCCACTGCATCGATACGGCCGTGTGGCTGAACGGTTCGATGGAGAGCATCAGTGCGCTGACCGAGACGTTCGTGAAGGAGCGGAAGCACAACCTGACCGGCAAGGTAGAGCCGGTGGGGATCGACGACGCCTGCATTTTCATGGGGAAGTTCGCGAACGGGTCGCTGGCGAACTTCGAGAGCACGCGCTACGCCCGCGGGCACAAGGCGCAGTACGCGTTCGAGATCAACGGCGAGAAGGCGAGCCTGGCGTGGGACCTGCACGACCTGCACCGCCTCCAGATGTTCGACTACAAGGACGACGGCCTGATCCGCGGGTGGAAGTCGATCCACGTGACCGACAACGGCGGCGAGCACCCGTACATGGACAAGTGGTGGGTGCCGGGCCTCGCGGTCGGGTACGACAGCAGCTTCACACACCAGGTCGCCGACTTCATCAAGGGGCTGGAGACCGGCACGCCTGCCGGCCCGACCTTCCGCGACGCCCTGGAGACACAGGCGGTGCTGGACGCGATCCTCGACTCGGCGAAGTCCCGCCAGTGGGTGCAGGTGGCGAAGGGGTAACCGATGTCCGCAACGATTGACTGGCTCGAACACGCGCGGAACGGTCGCATGGTGGAGGCCATCATGGCCTACCGCGCGAGTGAGGGTGTCGGACTGGCTGAGGCGAAATCGGCGGTCGAGCGGTGGGTCGATGTGAACTTGCCGCCTCCGCCCGATTACACGCTCGCGGTTCGCGCCGCCGAACGCCTTCACGCCAGGCTTCAGGAGTATGCAACGCGTAGCCCTGGTTTTTCGTACACGATGTGCATTTCCGCGGACCGGCGTGACCGATACCTTGGGCACCCGACCCTCCTCGCCGGACACGTTGCGAAAGATCACTCGGGCCGCCAGTTGGAAGTGCTGTTGGCCCTTAGCGACGTGCCAAAGCGGTTCTGGAGTACCGAGGTGTTAGCGGCCCAGGCCTCAGGTATCCCGGTGGTAATCGTCGTCGAAGTGGAGTTCGTAGAGCCCGCAGTCACGGTCTACGTCACCGGAGCCCGGACGAGTGTGTTCCTGAACGGTGCGACCTTCGACTGCGAGCCCGTGCTGCCGGGCTTCACCTGCAGCGTCGCCGAGTTGTTCGCGTAGTTCAAACCGATCTCACTGGACACGCTCCCGTCGCGGCCACTAGACTCCCCACTCGCTGGAATCGCCCCCGCCGCACGGACGCGACCGGGACATGACCGTCGTTCACCTGACCGCCAGCACGTTCTACGGCGGCCCCGAGCGCCAGATGCTCGGCCTCGCCGACGCCCTCCCGGATTCCGTCCGCACCGCGTTCGTGAGCTTCCCCGAAGGCGGCCGCTGCGCCGCGTTCCTCGACGTGGTTCGCGAGCGCGGCTACGAAGCCATCGCGCTGCGTGCCGACTTCCCCCGACTGGTCCGCGTCACCGTCGAGTTGACCACGACGCTCCGCGACCTCGGCTGCGACGTGCTGCTGTGCCACGGCTACAAGGCGAACCTTCTCGGCCGCATCGCCGCGCGTCGGGTCGGGGTGCCGGCCGCGGCCGTTTCGCGCGGGTGGACGTGGCAGGACCGCCGCGTCCGCGTGTACGAGTGGCTCGACCGCCGGCACCTCCGCTTCATGGATCACGTTGTCGCGGTGTCGGAGGGGCAGGCCGAGAGAGTGCGGAACTGGTGCGGCGTGCCGGTCGGGCGCGTCAGCGTCATTCGCAACTCGGCCCGCCTCGGCGCCTTCACCGACACCGAACCCGCCCGCGACCGGCTCCTCGGTTTCTTCCCGCGTGACTGTCGGGTGTCACGGGTCGTCGTCGCAGCCGGTCGGCTCAGCCCTGAAAAGGGGTTCGCGGTGTTGATCGACGCCGCCGCGTCGGTCCTGGCGGCGGACGCCGGAGCGGGTGTCGTCATTTTCGGTGAGGGCGTCATGCGGGCGGAGCTGGAACAACTCGTTCGCACCCGCGGGCTCGCCGGGCGGGTCGTGCTGCCGGGCTTCCGCGACGACCTCGACGCTCTGCTCGCGGCCGCGGACGTCGTGACGCTGCCGTCGTTCACCGAGGGGCTGCCGAACGTGGCTCTCGAAGCGAGCGCGGCGGGTGTCCCGGTCGTTGCCACCGCGGTCGGCGGCACGCCGGAAGTGGTCACCGACGGCGAGACGGGTTACCTCGTCCCCCCCCACCGGCCCGACGAACTGGCGTCCCGACTGCTTCACCTGCTCCGCGACGAGGGGTTACGCACCGCACTGGGGAACGCCGGCCGCGCACGGATGCAGCGGCTGTTCACGTTCGACGCCCAGGCCGCCGCGTACCTCGACCTGTTCGCCCGCCTCCGCCCGTCGCCCCTGACCGCTGCCGCCTGACCGAAAGGGACACGGATGTCCGCACTCCTTGCACCCCGCCTCTCCGACCCAGTCGCGCCGCCGACCGCCGACCCGGTCCGGGTGTCGTTCGTCATCGACCGGCTCACCCGGGCCGGCACCGAGAGCCAGCTCGTCGCCCTCATCAACCACCTCGACCGGAGCCGCGTGCGGCCGTCGCTTGTGCTGCTCGACGGCGAGGACGACCTGTCGCGGGCGCTCGAGCCGGCCGACTGCCCGGTCGTGCGGCTCGGCGTGCGGAAGCTGGTGAGCCGCGGCGCCGTCCGTGCCGCGGGGAAGCTGCGGGCGTTCTGGCGCGAGACGCGGCCGGACGTGGTGCAGACGTACTTTCAGGATTCGTCGTACTTCGGCGTGCCGGTCGCCCGCACGGCCGGAGTGAGGGCCGTCGTGCGGGTGCGGAACAACCTCGGCTACGCGCTCACCCGCAAGGACCGCGTCGCGGGGCGGGTGATCCGGCCGTTCGTCAGCCGCTTCCTCACGAACACCGAGGCGGGCCGCGACGCGATCGTCGCCGGCGATGGCTACGCCGCCGAGCGCGTGGTGGTGTTGGAGAACGGCGTCGATACTCAGCGGTTCAACCGGTTCATGCTGCCGGACACGACGAAGAAGCGTGTCCGCGTCGGCTGCGTGGCGAACCTCCGGCCGGTGAAGAACATCGCCGGCCTGATGCACGCCGCGAAGGCACTGCTGGACCGGCACCCGTGTCTGGTGTTCGAGGTGGCCGGCGACGGCGAGCAGCGCGAGGAGCTGGAGCGGCTCCACGCCGAACTCGGCCTCGGCAGCCGGTTCACCTTCCGCGGCTCGGTGTCGGACGCGGCGGCGTTCCTGCGGACGGTCGAGGTGGCGGTGCTGCCGTCGCATTCGGAGGGGATGTCGAACGCGCTGCTGGAGTACATGGCCGCCGGCCGGGCGGTCGTGGCGACGGCCGTGGGGGCGAACCCGTCACTGATCGACGACGGGAAGAACGGCTTGATCGTGCCGCCGAACGACCCCGCGGCGCTGGCCGAGGCGGTGGGCCGCTACCTGGAACGGCCGCTGATGGCCGCGGCATTCGGCGCCGCGGCGCGGCGGAAGGTCGAAGCCGAATACAGCCGCGACGCGATGACGCGACGGTTCGAGGACTTCTTCCACGACCTCTCCGGACGGTAACCGCCTCAGCCGACATCGTCCCGCAGCTCGCGGAACACCTGCGACAGCGCGTCGGCTTGGTAGTGGGCGTTCAGCCCACTCGACTTCCGCTCAGACCACCGGTGGCTCAGTTGTGCATCCAGAAGTACCAACCCGGAGCAGAGGTGAGGTGCTGGATGTGGTAGGTGTTTCGCTTGGTCGTTCGAAGGATTTCTTCCACGCCCTCGCCGTTCCTGTCAAGTTGCCAGATGAATTCCCGTGTGGCGTCGTCAGCCAAGAAGCTCTGGTGTGGCAGGACGAAGTAAACGAACCGACCGTTTCGGTAAACGTTGGTGATCCCAATGCTCCGGAGTTGACCCGGAAGACGGTCGCCATTCACCTGCTCGCCGTCAGCAAGGGCGTGGCCTTGAACAAACTCCGTCAGGGCACTCTTGTGGCGGTAGAAATCGGCCACCCCGTCGCAATCAGGCTCAATGCTGACAAGCACGAACCACCTCGTTACGAAACTCGTCACGCAACAGCATGCCGCAACGATCAGTGCAAACCGCAATCGCTGGTTCGTCACGGCTCGCCTCCCAAGACTGCTTCCGCCTGATAAAGCCCCCGTCGCACGACACGCCAGAACAACTTCACGTACTTGCGGAGGGATTCACAGCATCCCGCAAGTCCCTGAAGTGCTTGACCATCGTCTGGTTGTAAAAAGCGTTCAACCCGCTCGGGTTCGGCAGCACCCACACCCGCGTATCGCCGATCCGGTCCGCCTGCTCGCCCACGGCCGCCTTCGGCTTCCCGAACGCCACGCGGTACGCGCCCACGCCCAGTACCGCGAGGAACGCCGGTGCCAGCCGCTTCACCTTCTCGGCTAGCAGTAACCCACCGGCGCGATACTCGTCGTCGGTCAACTCGTCCGCGGCGGCGGTCGCGCGGGCGACCACGTTTGTGATGCCGTAGCCGAGCGGCAGCAACTCCTGCTCCTCGGACGGGTCGAATAGGCGCGGCGTGAACCCGGCGGCGTGGAGGGTCGGCCAGAAGCGGTTGCCAGGGCGGCCGAAATGGTGGCCGATCGCTGCCGTGTATAGCCCCGGGTTGATGCCGCAGAACAGCACCTTCAACCCGGGGCCGATCACATCGGGAACGGTCTTGCCGGCGGCGACGAGGAGGTCAGAGCGGGTCGGTTTCTTCACTTCCGGGCCAAACGAATGACGGCCGAGTTCCGCAGCGGCTGCGCGTCCGGCGGCGCCTTCAGTGTACCGAGGAACGCAAGCACCGCCGCCTGGTCCGGGGCCGACAGCTTCTTGTACCGCTCGGTCACCGCCTTGCCGTTGCCGCGGTGCTTCAGGACCGCGTCCTTCAGCGACGCGGCGGTGCCGTCGTGCCAGTACGGGGCCGAGTCGGCCACGCCCCAAAGCGGCGGCGTCTTCCACTCGTTCGGGGGCGTCTCGCTCTCGGGACGGTCAGGGAGGTTCAACTCCGGCGGGGCGGGGTCGTAGCCGCCGGAACCGCCGCGGCTCCTCGGGGTCGGGTCTTCCATCACGTAGAGGAGGAAGTCGCTGTACACGCCGGTCACGCCGCCGAGGT
The DNA here is from genome assembly GCA_035629595.1 of Urbifossiella sp. Taxonomy (GTDB): domain Bacteria; phylum Planctomycetota; class Planctomycetia; order Gemmatales; family Gemmataceae; genus Urbifossiella. Next base: position 8,270 of record DASPHQ010000687.1, read on the forward strand.
CGGGGACGTGGCACGCGGCACAGCCGATCTCGCCGAACAGGTGCTTCCCGCGGGCCGCGGCCTCACCGCCCGCGGTCTCGACCGGCCGCGGCAGCGTCTTCACGAACGCCACCAACTGTCGCACCTGGGTGCGGTCAAGGTCGGGCTCGCTCGTCTGGCCGGGGTGGGTGAACGGCTGGGCCTGCGGGTTGTCCGGCGTGCCGAGCCCGAGTTCGTTCGCGCACGCGACGGAGACGAACTCCGAGAGCGAGTGGAACTGGCCGCGCCAGCCGAACTTGCCGACCCCGCCGGAGACGTGCCGCACCTTGCCGACCGGGATGTCGTCGAAGTGTAGCGACATTTCGCGGACGGCGGTGCGGACGCCGCGGGTACGGGCGTTGCGGAGGATGGCGCGGTCGGAAATCAGGTCGATCCACCCGGCCCCGAACAGCGACGTGGCCTGCACCGCCTGCGTCCGCACGGGGTTGAAGTCGGGGATGGTCACCGTCCGCTGGCAGTCGGGCGAGCCGGTAACAGTCGTGCTGCCCGGCACGGTCGGGTGGAGCTGGTTGAGCCGGCCGATCGTCTCGCGGACGGCCGGGTTGGTGCTGAAGTTGTGGATCGTGCCGGTGAGGAATGAGTGGTCGCCGGGCCGCGGCAGCACCTCGAAGCCGACGGCGTTGTGCTCGTTCGCCCCGCCGCCGCCGAGCCCGCCCTGAAAGTGGCACGCCGCACACGACCGGGCGTTGAACACCGGCCCGAGGCCGTCGCCGTGAGCCATCGGGTCGTTCGGGCTCCACTCGCGCTCGAACAGCTCGCGGCCGGCGGCGATCTCCGCGGCGCTGGCCGTCGGCCCGCGCCAGATCGGGAAGCCGTCCGAAAAGAACGTCCAGTACCCGACCGCGGCGGCGGTCAGGAACAGACTCAGGCCGAACACCTTGCGACAACCGGACGGCGACAGGCGGGGCATGACGGACCTCCGCGACGTGGGTGAACACCCGAGTGAACAACGACGCGGGGAAGTGGTCATTTCAGAAGTGAGCCGATATTCCAGGCGAACGGCCGGCGTGAGCCGGCTGGTCGTTGGTCCGGGCACCTGCCACCCCGACCAGCCGGCTCACGCCGGCCGTTCGCCCGGTGGATAGAACCCCGCTTCGCCTTCATACGTGGGGTAGCGCGCATGGAGCGTGTCCGCGAAACGCCGGTAACTCTCCGCCGACCAGCCGGTGCGGGCGGTCAGGGCGCGGGCTGTGTCGCCGGTGTCGGCCCCGAAGCGGCCGCCGGCGTCGTGGAAGTCCTGGCACACCAGCACCGCCGGGGCGAACGCGGCTAGACGGTCGGCGAAGGCGTCCGGGTCGGCGAGCGGCAGCGCCGGCGTCACGCACAGCCCGACCGGGACGCCCGCGGCCTTCAATTCCTCGGCCGCGGCCCAGCGACGGTCGAGCGGCGGCGCCTTCGGCTCGAACGCCCGCCGCACCTCCTCCGAATCGGTCGGGATCGACAGGTTCACACGGACCTGCCGGAACTCCCGAAGCAGGTCGATGTCGCGGACGACGAGCGGACCGCGCGTCTGGACGACGAGTCGGGGTTGATGGGGGAGGAGGGCTTCGAGGATGCCGCGGGTGATGAACAGGCTCCGTTCCGCGGGCTGGTACGGGTCGGTGACGCTGGACATGTACAGCGCTGCCCCCGCGACCTTCTTCGCCCCCCGGCCGGCTAGCTCGACCGCGTTCGACTTGGCGGTCAGCCAGCGGCCCCAGTCCGCGACCGGCCGACGGTTCTGCGGCAGGAACGCGGCGTAGCAGTACGAGCAGCCGAACGTGCAGCCGACATAGGGGTTGCACGTCCAGTCGAACCCGCCGCGGCGGATGAAGCCGGTCGCGGGGGAGAAGATCGACCGCGATTCGATCAGGTCCATGACGCACCTTCCCGACAGGGACTGTCACATTTTAGTGAACGGATGTCAACTATTTTTCTGTCCTGTTTGGAGACCCTGGTCGAAAGGCACTCGGGTTGCATAAGTTGCGTTCGGTTCGAGCCCGGAGGGGGTCGTGGGGTTCCGAGAGTTCGTCGGCCAAAGCCTGTGGACGCTGCGGCAGTACGGGCCGTCCCGCGCTTCCGCCGCGCAGCTGCGGGCCGTACAGAACCGGCGCCTGCGCCGGCTCCTGCGCGTCGCCGCCGGGCGCTCGCCGTTCTACCGCGACCGACTCCGCCGGCTCGACCTCGATCATTGCCCACTCGACGCGATCCCACCCACGAACAAGGCCGAACTCATGGCCGAGTTCGACCGCGTGGTCACCGACCCGGCCGTCCGCCGCGCCGACCTCGAACGCTTCGTCGACGACCCGGCCAACGTCGGCCGGCTGTTCCAGGACCGCTACCCGGTCTGCCACACATCCGGGAGTCAGGGGCAACCGTTCCTCCTCATCCACGACCGGCTGTCGCTCGACGTGCTATTCGCTTGCCAGATGACCCGCGGCAACGTCGGCTACCAGGCCGGGCCGATCGAGGCGGCGCGGCGGCTGTTCTCCCCGGCCCGCCTCGCGGTCGTCATCAGCCGCGAGGGCTTCTTCCCGTCGGCGTGGGCGTGGAAGCACCTTCCCGCCGGTCTGCGACCCTACGTCAGGCTCTTGTACCTCTCGGCCGGCGACCCGGACCTGACGGCGAAGCTCGCCGCCTTCCGCCCGACCATTCTCACGTCCACGCCGACCACGCTCGACCTGCTCTCCCTCCGCCCGGACCGGCCGAGGTTCGATGCCCTCAAGCAACTGGTGACGTGGAGCGAGACGCTGACTGAGCCCGTCCGCGAGCGACTGAAGGCGGCCTACGGCGTGCCGCTCCTCGACACCTACGGCTGCGGCGAATGTCTGTTCCTGTCGAACGGCTGCCCGACGCACCCGGGCGCGCACGTCAACGCCGACTGGGTGATTCTCGAAGTCGTGGACGCGGCCGGCCGCCCGATGCCGCCGGGCGAGATGGGGCACAAGGCGTACCTCACGAACCTGGCGAACCCGGTTCAGCCGCTCATCCGCTACGAACTCGGTGACCGGCTGCGGATGGCGACAACCCCCTGTGCCTGCGAAAGCCGACTCCCGCGGATCGAGAAGATCGACGGCCGCGCCGCGGAGGTGTTCCACATCGACACCGCGACCGGGCCTAAGGTGCTGAGCGCGTACCCGTTCCAGCACGCCTTCGACCACCTCCGCGGCGTCCGCGAGTGGCAGGCCACCCAGCTCGACGCCCGCCGCGTGCGCGTGCGGTTTGAGTTGCTGCCGGGGGCGACATACGACGCCGAGGCGGCGCGGTCGCGGCTGCGGGAGCGGCTGGGACTGGCGGGCTTCGAGGGCGAGCCGGAGGTGAGCTTCGAGGTGGTGCCGCGGCTGGAGGCGGACCCGGCGACGGGGAAGTTTCGCCGGATGCAGCCGCTGTCAGGCGCCGCGCGGGCCGCGGCGTGAAAGGTGAAAGCCCGGGGACGGCCGTCCCCG
>DASPHQ010000688.1:0-2142 GCA_035629595.1 Urbifossiella sp.
CGACGCGGCGCCGCCGAAGCCGCCGCCGGGCCGCGGCAAGGTGCGCAACGGCGACTGGGGGCACCTGTACAACGACGACGTCATCTCGATGCCGGACAAGTGGGAGTACCCGTGGTACGCGGCGTGGGACCTGGCGTTCCACTGCATCCCGCTGGCGCTCGTGGACGCGGAGTTCGCCAAGAACCAACTCGTGCTCCTCACGCGCGAGTGGTACATGCACCCGAACGGCCAGCTGCCGGCCTACGAGTGGAACTTCTCCGACGTGAACCCGCCCGTGCACGCGTGGGCGACGTGGCGCGTCTTCCAGATCGACCGCAAGCGCCGCGGCGACGGGGGCGACCTGGCGTTCCTGGAGCGCGTGTTCCACAAGCTGCTGCTGAACTTCACGTGGTGGGTGAACCGGAAGGACGCGCAGGGGCGGAACCTGTTCCAGGGCGGGTTCCTGGGGCTGGACAACATCGGCGTGTTCGACCGGAGCAAGCCGCTGCCGACGGGCGGGTACATCAACCAGGCCGACGGCACCGCGTGGATGGCGATGTTCTCCTTGAACATGCTGCGGATGGCGCTGGAGCTGGCGCTGCACAACAAGGTGTACGAGGACCTGGCGAGCAAGTTCTTCGAGCACTTCCTCCACATCGCCGAGGCGATGGCCGACTTCGGCGGCGCCGGCCGCGGCCTGTGGGACGACAACGACGGCTTCTACTACGACCAGCTCCACTGCGACGGCCACCCGCCGGTGACGCTGCGGGTGCGGTCGATGGTCGGGCTCATCCCGCTGTTCGCGGTCGAGACGCTCGAGCCCGACACGATGAAGCGGCTGCCGGACTTCACGCGGCGCATGGACTGGTTCCTGAACCAGCGGCCGGACCTGGCGGCGCTGGTGTCGCGCTGGAACGAACCCGGCGTCGGCGAGCGGCGGCTGCTGAGCCTCCTGCGCGGCAGCCGCATGAAGAAGCTGCTGAAGCGGATGCTGGACCCGGCCGAGTTCCTGTCGCCGTTCGGGGTGCGGGCGCTGTCGAAGTACCACCAGGACCACCCGTACACGCTCAACATGAACGGCGACACGCTCGGCGTGAAGTACGTGCCGGGCGACTCCGACTCGTGGCTGTTCGGCGGCAACTCGAACTGGCGCGGCCCGGTGTGGTTCCCGGTGAACTACCTGCTGATCGAGAGCTTGCAGAAGTTCCACCACTACTACGGCCCGGACTTCCAGGTCGAGCATCCGGTCGGCTCCGGGAAGTCGGCGAGCCTCGAAGAGGTGGCCGACGATCTGTCGGACCGGCTGAACGGGCTGTTCCTGAAGGGGGCGGACGGCGGTCGGCCGGCGTTCGGGCGGCACCCGAAGTACCGCGACCCGCACTGGCGCGACCACGTACTCTTTTACGAGTACTTCCACGGCGACGACGGCGCCGGGCTGGGGGCGAACCACCAGACCGGCTGGACGGCGCTGGCGGCGAAGCTGATGATGCCGCGCCGCCAGGACCCGGTGCAGCACCTGTGCTCGGTGCCGCACGTCAAGCCCGCGGGCGCCGTCCGAGGCACCTGAAAGCCTGGGGACGGCCGTTCCCGGGTGACGCGCGCTTTGCGTACGCGGGGTTGCTGGTTTGGTCCCCTCTCCCCCGCCGCGGGGGAGAGGGTTAGGGTGAGGGGGCGGCACGCGGAACACCGATCAGGTGAACCGCGCGGGTCAGCCCCTTCCCCCTCACCCCGGCCCTCTCCCCCGCAGAGCCGGGGGAGAGGGAGAATCGCGCGCCGTCGTCGCCGCTCGACGCGCGTCACCCAGAGCCTGACGGCCCCCCGGCTCGCCGCTGATCCTTCACCCCTGAAACGACTCCATGACGCCGACCGAAGTGATCGCCTGCCCGGCCTGCCGGCACACCGTGCGGGTGCCGACCGACTGGCTCGGCCAGACGGTGCAGTGCCCCGAGTGCAAGGCCACGTTCACCGCCCCCGTCCGCGCCGACGGCCGGCTGACGGAGCCGGTGCTGATCCGGGCGCCCGCCCGCGCCCGCGGCCCGTCGCCGAAGCGCAACCGGCTGACGCTCAAGTTCGCCGGCGTCGGCCTGGTGCTCGTCGGCATCGTGTCGTTCGTGGCGAACGGGATGGTGCTGACGAAGTTCCTCGGCCCGGACGGCGGCAAGG
>DASPHQ010000689.1:0-2962 GCA_035629595.1 Urbifossiella sp.
CGGCCGAGGCGGACCCGGTCGAGCGGCTGCTGCAAATGAGCCGGGGGTACGTCGAGTTCGGGCTGCGGCATCCCAACCACTACCGCGTGCTGCTGATGACCGAAGCCGAGCCGGGGGTGATGGACGACAACCCCCGCCAGGGCGACCCGGCCCGGGACGCCTACGCCCTGCTCCGCGTGGCGGCCGCCGACGCCGTTCGGGCCGGCCGGGTCCGGCCCGAGTTCACCGACGCCGACGAGGTGGCACAGATCCTCTGGGCGGGGAGCCACGGCCTCGTCTCGCTCCACCTGAACCTCGGCCGCGAGGCGTGGTTCAACTGGCGGCCGGTCGAGGAGACCGCCCACCGCCTGATCGACGTCACCCTGCGGGGGCTGACCGCCCCCGACTGACCCGAACTCTCCGACAAACCCCGAACCCCGAAGGAGACCCGTCATGGGTGTCCGCGTCCCCCTCTTGTCCCTGCTCGCGCTCGTTCCGCTCGCCGCCGGGTGCCAGAAGGCTCCGGCCGCAAAGCTCGACGAGCCGCACCCGGTGGCCGTCCTCGTGGTCGCGCCGACGGAGGCGGCGGCGACGCACTCGTTCACCGGCGTGGTACGCGCCCGGTACGAGGCCGACATCGGGTTCCGCGTGTCCGGCAAGGTGACCGCCCGGTCCGTCGAGGTCGGGCAGCGCGTCGCCGCCGGGCAGACGATCGCGACGCTCGACCCGAGCGACTACGAGCTGGCGGCGAAGTCGGCGGCGGCCGAGCTCGGGGTGGCCGAGGCCGACGCCCGCAACGCCGCGGCCGAACTGGCGCGGGCCGAGACGGCGATCGCGGCCGGGGCCGCCAGCCGCTCGGACCTGGACGCCCGCCGGGCCGCCGCCGACGCCTCCCGCGACCGCGTGACCAAGGCGACCCGCGACCTGGAGTTGGCCCACAACCGCCTGGCGTACTGCACCCTCGCCGCCGACGCCGACGGGCTGGTGACGGCCGTACCGGTCGAGGCCGGGCAGGTGGTGTCGGCCGGGCAGACGGTCGCCCGGGTCGCCCGCGCCGGCCACCGCGAGGCCGTGGTCAGCATCCCCGAGCACCGGCTCGACCTCGCCAAGACCGGAACGGCGCAGGTCAGCCTGTGGTCGGCGGCCACCGCGGCGAAGTACCCGGTCAAGCTCCGCGAGCTGTCCCCGGTCGCCGACGCGGCCACGCGCACCTACCAGGCCCGCTTCGCCGTCGCGGCCGACGTGCCCGGCGTGGAACTCGGGATGACCGCGACCGTCCACCTGTCCGCCGGGTCCGGCGGGCCGACGTTCCTGCTGCCGGCGTCGGCGCTGGTGCGGCAGGGGTCGCAGGGCTCCGTGTGGGTGGTGGGCGACGGCGGGAAGCTGGCCCTGACGCCGGTGACCGTCGCCCGGTACGGGCAGGACGAGGTGGCGATTTCTGGCGGGCTCCGCGGCGGCGAGAAGGTGGTGCGGGCCGGGGTGAACCGGCTCCACGCCGGGCTCGTCGTCCGCACCGTGGAGGGGAAGTGATGACCGGCTTCAACCCGTCCGCCTGGGCCGTCTCGCACCGCGCGCTGGTGCTGTACCTGATCCTGGCGCTCGGTGCCGCCGGGACGTTCGCCTACGTCAAACTCGGCCGCGCCGAGGACCCGACGTTCACGATCAAGGTCATGGTGTTCACCGCCCGCTGGCCCGGGGCCACGGCCGCCGAGGTGCAGGACCAGGTGGCCGAGCGGATCGAGAAGAAGCTCCAGGAGCTGCCGCACGTCGACCGGGTCGAGTCGTACGCCCGGCCCGGGTTCTGCGCGGTCCAGCTCAAGCTCCGCGACGACACCCCGCCGGCCGAGGTGGCCGACCTGTGGTATCAGGCGCGGAAGAAGGTCAACGACATCCGGCCGACGCTCCCCGATGGCGTGCTCGGCCCGCAGGCCGACGACGAGTACGGCGACGTGTACAGCGGCGTCTACTACTTCACCGGCGACGGGCACACCCCGGCCGACCTGAAGCGGCTGGCGGAGGACGCCCGGCACCGCTTCCTGCGGCTCCCCGGGGTGGCCAAGGTGGTGCTCGCCGGCGACCGGCCGGAGAAGGTGTTCGTCGAGTTCTCGCACCAGAAGCTCGCCACCCTGGGGGTCGCCCCGCGGCAGCTGTTCGACAGCCTCGCGAAGCAGAACGCGGTCGCCGCGGCCGGGAGCGTGGACACCGCCCACGACCGGGTGTTCGTCCGCGTGGACGGGGCGCTGGACGCGGCCGACCGGGTGCGCGACGTGCCGGTCGAGGCCGGCGGCCGGCTGTTCCGGCTGGGCGACGTGGCCGAGGTGCGGCGCGGGTACGAGGACCCGCCGGAATTCACCGTCCGCCACGACGGAAAGCCGGCGGTCGGGGTGGCGGTGGCGATGGCCCCGGGCGGGAACGTGATCGACCTCGGCCACGCACTGCGGGCGGAGACGAACCGCATCCGGGCCGAGCTGCCCGCGGGGGCGGAGCTGCACGAGGCCGCGTTCCAGCCGCGGGTGGTCGAGGAGTCGGTCGGCGAGTTCGTCCGGTCGTTCGTCGAGGCGCTGGCGATCGTGCTGGCGGTCAGCTTCCTGACGCTCGGCGTGCGGACCGGCGTGGTCGTCGCCCTGAGCGTGCCGCTGGTGCTGGCGATCTGCTTCGTGGTGATGATGGCCGCCGGGATCAACCTGGACCGCATCACCCTGGGGGCGCTCATCATCGCGCTCGGCCTGCTGGTGGACGACGCCATCATCGCGGCCGAGACGATGGTGGTGAAGATGGAGGAGGGGTGGGACCGGGTGCGCGCGGCGACGTTCGCGTGGACGAGCACGGCGAAGCCGATGCTCACCGGCACGCTCATCACGGCCGCCGGGTTCCTGCCGGTCGGGTTCGCGCAGTCCGCCTCCGGCGAGTACGCCGGCAACATCTTCTGGGTGGTCGGGCTGGCGCTGGTCGTCTCGTGGGTGGTGGCCGTGGTGTTCACGCC
>DASPHQ010000690.1:0-2354 GCA_035629595.1 Urbifossiella sp.
CGTTCGGCGGGCTCGGGGCGTTCTTCGACGGGTCGGTTGGCTACAAGCTGCCGCACCGGCTGGTGGGGGCGCGGAACGCGGTCTACGCCGGCCGCTGGGCCGACGTGCGTGACGGCGACGTGATCGAGCGGATGCGCGAGATCGCGGCGGACCCCGGCCGCGCCGCGGAGCTGGGGGAGATCGCCGCGGCGCGGGCGGCGCGCTTCACGTGGGAGCGCACGGCGCGGGAGCTCGCGGCAGCGCTGGCGTGGCACGGGATGCTCACCTGACTTCGCCGCTTGCGGCGTTGCAGGGCATGCCTTGCAACGCCGCAAGCGGCAACTCAGGTGTCGAGCCACTCGGCAAACCGCGCCGCCTTCGCGGCCCACCCCTCGTCGTCGAGCCGCGCCCGCGCGGCCGCCTGCGCAGCCGGAACGCCGTCGCGCAGCCGCTCCCGCACCGCCGCCGCGAACGCCTCCGGCGAACCCGTCGCGTCTAGACAATCATTCCAGTCGCGCGTCGCCGGCAGGTCGCGGACGACGACCGGCTTCCCGGTCGCCAGGTACTCCTTCAGCTTCAGCGGCTGCATCGCCCGCGTCACCGGCAGGTCGGCGTACGGCATCACCAGCACCGCCGCCCGCGCCGCCAGCGCCGGCAGGTCGGCGTAAGGGATCGTCGGCAGCGCCGCCACCCGCGGCAGCGCTAGTAGCGCCGGGTCGGGGTCGTCCCGCGGGCCGACCAAAACGACGGTCCCGGCTTCGAGCGATGCGGCGAGCGCCCGCACGAATTCGGAATCCATCCGCCGGTCGATCACGCCCCAGAACACGACTAGCGGCCCCGGCAGCGCCGCCAGCCCGCGCAGCGACTCGGACAGCGCCGCCGGCGCGCGGCGGAAGTGCTCCAGGTCGACGCCGTGCGTCAGCAGGTGCGACGGGCGGCCGAGCTTCGCCAGGTGAAGTTGCAGGTTCTCGCTGACGGCGACGGCGGTATCGACCTTCGAGACCAGCTCGGCTTCCATGTCGCAGAGGGTGCGGCCGTCGAGTCCGGGCCAGGCGGCGAAGTCGTCCACGCAGTAATACACCCACCGCGCTGCGGGGAAGGCCCCCACCAGGTCCGCGGTGACCGGCAGCGTGGTGACGACGACCGGCGGCGCCGGAAGCTCCGCGACTGCGGCCCGGACGGCGCGGCCGAGGAGCCGACGGTTCAGCCCGCGGGCGAGCCGGCCGCGGAACGACGGCCACATCCGCGGGTTCAGGACGCGGGGGGAAGTGGTGGAGTCGAGGAGTCGAGGAGTCGAGGAGTCGGACGGCTTACTCCCCCACTGCTTCAACTTCTCGACCACACGCACGACCGTCGCCCGGTCGAGGCGCGGCGGGCGGGTGCCGATGGTGTTCACCCACACCACCGGCCGCGTCGGCAGCAGGTGCGAGACGAGGTGCTGGCAGCTCGACGGGTGCCGACCCCAGTCGTCGGAAAACACTACCAGCGGCGCCGGGTCAGGCATCGGGCGCCCCTCCGAACCGCGGCCGGATCACCTTCGCGGGAACGCCGGCGGCGATGACGAACTCGGGCAGCGGCTTCGTCACCACCGACCCGGCCGCGACGACGGTGCCCTTGCCGACATCGGCCATGACGATGGCTCCCGCCCCGACCCACGCCCCTTCGCCGATGGTCACCGTCGTCGGCTCGCCGCCCTGGTCGCGGATCGGCACGTCGGGGTCGTCGAACCGGTGCGTCTTGCCGCCGGACGGCACCTGCACGCCGGACGCCAGCAGCACGTCCTTTTCGAGCTTCACCAATCCCAGGATGCAGCGCGGGCCGACGTACACGCCGGCGCCGATGCTCGCGCCGGGCTCGGAGAACAGCACGCCGAACTCGACGCACGCCGACGGGTGGCAGGCGGCAAGTGTGTGCCGTAGGAAGGCGCCGCGCATGTAGAGGCCGGGGAGGCCGGGGAGAAGCGAGACGAACTGCACCGCCCCGCGGAACGCGGCGTGCCGGCCGACGACGAGCGACCAGAACCAGTAGTGGAGCAGCACCGGCAGCACCGCGACGAGCGCGGCGGCGCGGGCGAGGCGCTTCGCGATTTCGCGGGCGGGACTGCTCATGGCGTCCGCCCGGCGAGGCGGCAGTACACGCGAAAATACTCGTCCACGGTGCGGTCGAGCCGGTAGTGCTGCTGCGCCCGGGCGCGGGCGGCGGCGCCGAGCCGGGCCGCGAGCGCCGCGTCGGCGAACAGCCGGCGGAGCGACGCGGCACAGGCTGCCGCGTCGCCGCGCGGGAACAGCAGCCCTTCGCACTCGTGCCGCACCAACTCGGGGTTGCCGCCCACGTCGGTCGCCAACGACGGCAGCCCCGTCGCCATCGCCTCCAGC
>DASPHQ010000691.1:0-8781 GCA_035629595.1 Urbifossiella sp.
CCGGCCCGGCCGTTGGTCACCACGATCCGCTGGTACGGGCTCGTCTTGGTGTACACGATCTCGTCGGTGTACAGCTGCGCCTCGGCGAACGACGTGAGGGCGTCGGCCTTCACCAGGGCGATCGTCAGCAGCGCGATGACAAGGACGCCGCGGGCGCGGAGGCCGAACACGCCGCGCGGCAGGAGCGGCAGCAGCAGCCACGTCGCCCACAGGGCGACGACGGCGTTCAGGATGCCGAACACCAGCGACGTGCGGACGAGGCCGAGCTTCGGCACCAGCAGGATGGGGAACAGTACGGACGCGAACAGCGCCCCGAGGTAGTCGAACGCCAGCACCCGGGCCACCAGCTCCTTGAACTCCAGCTCGTCCTTCACGATCCGCATCAGCAGCGGCAGTTCGAGGCCGACCAGGACGCCGATGAGGAATACGGTGCCGTACAGGAACACCTGGAAGGCGGCGATCTGGCCGTAGGCGAGGAACAGCACCGGCCCGCTGGCGCCGCCGATGAGCGCGACACCGAGTTCCACTTCGACGAACACGCGGGCGGTGTTGTCGACGAACCCGCTGAGCCAGGCGCCGACGCCCAGCGCCGACAGGTAGATGCCGATGACGAGCGAGAATTGCGTGACGGAGTCGCCGAGGAGGTAGCTGGCGAGGGTGCCGGCGAGGAGCTCGTAGACGAGCCCGCAGGTGGCGACGACGAGGACGTTCAGGAACAGGACCGGGGTGCGGTTCATGGGGGTAGTTTCGAGTTTAGGAGTTTCGAGTTTCGAGTTCAGACGGCCCGCCCTCGCCCCAACTCGAAACTCGAAACTCTCAAACTCGAAACTCCCGTCTACATGACCAGCCGCCGCCGCGCCGCCCGCGCCTGGTCGCAGGCGGCGCAGGTGCCGCGGATCACCAGGCTGTGCGCCGTCGCCCGGAACTGGTTCGCGGCCGCGGCCTCCTTCAGCACCTCGTCCAGCTGCGGGTGGGCGAACTCGATCATCGTGCCGCACGCCTCGCACACGAAGTGGTCATGCGCCGGGTAGCCGTAGTCGTGGTCGAACACGGTGCGGTTGCCGACCTCGATCCGCTTCAGCAGGCCGGCGTCCACGAACAGCGTGAGGGTGCGGTACACGGTGGCGCGGCTGACCGGACTGCCGGCGGCCTTCAGGTCGTCGAGGAGTTCGTTGGCGTCGAAGTGCTTGTGGCGGGCGAAGATGTGGTCGAGCAGCTCGCGGTGCTGGGTGGTGAAGCGCTTCGGCTCCGGCCGGCTCGCGAGGTACTCGCGGAACCGCCCCTCCGGGCTCTGCGACACCGACACCGACGGCAACGACACGGCTGGCCTCCGCCCGGGGGGAACGACACTCCCCCATTGTAGCCGGTCGCGCCGGGCGAAGCCCGGGGACGGCGGTCCCCGGGCTTAACTGGTGCGCGTCAGCGGGCGGCGTCGGCGCGGCGCAGGAGCGCGTCCTCGGCGGCGCGCCAGCGCTCGTCGGTGTCGTAGGTGCCGGCGGCGATCTCGGCCCGGACGCGGGCGACGAGGTCGTGGCGGATGCCGTCGGCGGGCAACATCATGGTCGTCGTCCGGCGGGTGAATCGCGGGGCGGGCGGCGGGGTGACCGGTCCCTCAACCGGTGCCACCCGCCACCGCCGCCAGTTACACCGGGGTGCGTCTCGCATGGGTCTCTCGTCTGGTGGCCGCGGCCCGGTTGTGGGGGTCGCGGCCGGCGTGCGTCGTGCCGGGCGGGGGCCGTTCTCCCCCGGTCCGGCACGGGCGGCTTACCTCAGCGGCTCCGCCGCGCGGGATACGGTTCGCCCGTTCAGCGAACCGCGGCCCATTCTACGCCCCTCTCATCGTCGGCGCCACGCCGAACGCGACACCGATTTCCGTCACCCGCGCGACGTTCCGTTTCGCGGATGCGTCCGGCGGACCCGTTGCCCCGAAAGCGCGCGGCGGGCGAGTCGCGCGGTCGCCGGAACCCCTGTTCCGCCCCGGGTTTCTCACGATCCGCTCAAGCCGCCGCCGCTTGAGTGAAATCGCGTGCCGAATCCCCCCTCGCAGATCCCCGCCGCGCCGGCCGGTGCCCCTGCGCCGGACGCGACACTCGGTTTCGCCGCGCCGGTCCGCACTCGCGTGCGCCCGCCGACTCACCGCGACCGGCAGGCTTCGCCCGGTTCGCCTCAAGCCCGCCGGTTCGCCGACCGGCACCGCCCTCCGGCGGAGCGGGCGGCGCCCCAGGGTTCAAGATAAACACGGGCTGCAATGTCCGTAATTGGGAGAACGCGTCCGAACGCGCACCGGCGTCGCCGCCCGCCGGCACCCGCGGCACAGGCGGGAAGGTCACTCCCGCCGGCACGGCCGCCGCGGCACTGGGCGACACAGCGGCCGCTGCTACTTCGCGTCCTTCTTCCGGTCCTTCTTCCCGCCGACGGCGGACTTCAGCTCCGAGTCGAACACCCGCACCGCGGCCCAGCCGTCCTTGTTCTCGGCGATGAACTTCTCGTGGTCGGGGTGGTCCTGGTAGCGGTCGTGGGCGGCCTTGTCGGCGAACACCAGGTGCAGCGCCACGTCCCAGTCGGTGACGTTCACGTCGCGCTTGAACTCCGCGGCGATCGGGCCGGCCGAGTAGAACACCACGCCGTCGTGCTTGCTGAGGTACTTGTCGCAGGCGTCCACCATCTTCTGCCGGCCGGCCGGCGAGCCGTCCTTCAGCTTGAAGTAGACCATGTGGCCGATCAGCGGCCCGGCCTTCCCCTTCGCCGGCGGGTCCTGCGCCCCCGCGGACGCGACGGCGACGGCGACCAGGGCGGCGGCCAGGAGCGGACGGAGCATCGGGAACCCTCCGGGACATACGGGGCGACGGCGTCCGTTATATAACGGAAGGAGCCCGCCCCCTCCGGCCGCCGGAGTCCGTCCGCATGAGTCGTCTCACCGTCGTCGTGTCGCAGGCGCCCGGCAAGCACCCGGCGAAGCGCGCGCTCGAAGAGAGCGTCGTGGCCGCGCTGTTGATGGAGCCGGGGCTGGAAGTGTCGGTGGTGCCGAACCTGTACGACCTCGGCCCCGACCACACCGGCCGGCTGTTCCTCGGCGCCGTCCGCGGCGACCTCGTGGTCCTCAGCTGGCTCTACCCGCGCGCCGCGTTCTGGCTCCTCGACCGCGACGGCATCCAGGGCCACTTCGGCGAAACCCGCATGAAGCCGCCCGCCGACGACGACGAGGAGGCGCCGCCCGCCGAGAGGCCGACGGCGATCGGCGCCGCGGGGGCGATCCCGGACCGACACATCTACACCCTCGACCTGCGCGACGCGAACCGGCCCGAGCCGTTCGTTCAGGAGGTGCGCCGCGTCGCCGCCGAGTGCCGCGACCGCCGCGACGCCAAGGCCCGCGAGAATGCCGTCAACAGCCCCGCGATCCTGCAACTGGGGCTGGCGGTGCGGAATCCGGGGGCTGACGCCCCCGGCTCGCCTTCGGTCGATCCCGCGTTCGCGGCGTTCACCCCGGAGGCGCTGCTGGCGCCGGCGAACCGCCGGTGGTACCCGGTGATCGACTACAGCCGCTGCACGAACTGCCTGGAGTGCCTCGACTTCTGCCTGTTCGGGGTGTACGGCGTCGATTCGCTGGAGCGGATCGTGACGGAGAACCAGGACCAGTGCAAGAAGGGGTGCCCGGCGTGCAGCCGGGTCTGCCCGCAGCAGGCGATCATCTTCCCCGAGTACAAGTCGGCGGCGATCGCGGGGGCGGAGACGGGGGCCGTCGGCGGGCTGAAGATCGACCTGAGCCGGCTGTTCGGCGGCGACGCCGGCGACGCGGTGAACACGGCCGTGGCCGAGCGCGACCGGGAGCTGGTGAACGACGGCCGCAGCGCGGTGGGCGCGGCGGTGGGGCTGGCGAAGCGCCAGGCGGACCGCCCCGCGGCCCCGAAGGACGACCTGGACAAGCTCGTAGATGACCTGGACGCTCTCGGGTTATAGTGGGGTGAGGAGGACCGCATGAGCACCGCGAAGGCCGCCGCCCTGGCGATGATTCAGAAGCTGCCCGACGACGCGACGTGGGAGAAGATCACCGAGTTGCTGACGCTGCGCGCCGTGCTCGAACAGGGGGTGGCAGAGATCGACGCCGGCCGGGGCATTCCTCACGACCAGGTGATGAAGGAGATGGACGAATGGCTCGCGTCGCCGAGTACCATCCCCACCAGTTGACGACCCATCTCCGCCGGCGGCTCGGGGCTTCGCCGCTTGCGGCTTAGCGCTGGGCAGCGCTAAGCCGCAAGCGGCAAAATCCTATCCCCATGACCGACCCCGCCCGCCTCCGCGCCGCCTACCTCACCGCCCGCGACGCGCTGCTCGCCGAGCGCGTCCCCGCCGGGCACTGGGTCGGCGAGCTGTCCGCGTCCGCCCTCTCGACCGCGACCGCGGTGATCGCCCTCCGCCTCGCCGACCCGCACGCCCACCGCGACCTCGTCTCCCACGGCGTCCGCTGGCTCGCCGACCACCAGAACCCCGACGGCGGCTGGGGCGACACCACCAAGTCGTTTTCGAACATCTCCACGACGATGCTGTGCCGCGCCGCCCTGGGCATCACCCGGGCCGACGTGCCGGCCACGGTCGAACGGGTCGAAGCGTACCTGACCGAACACGCCGGCCGCACCCCCGCGGAACGCGCGGAGGCGATCCGCCGGCGGTACGGCAAGGACCGCACGTTCTCGGTGCCGATCCTGATGGCGTGCGCGCTGGCCGGGATGGTGCCGTGGGACGAGGTGCCGCGGCTGCCGTTCGAGCTGGCGTGCCTGCCGCAGAGCTGGTACCGCTTCGCGCGGCTGCCGGTGGTCAGCTACGCGCTGCCGGCGCTGGTCGCCATCGGCCAGTGCGTCCATGCCAACCGCCGGTCGTGGAACCCGCTACGGAACGTCGTGCGCCGCCTGGCGCGCGGCCGCAGCCTGGCGGTGCTGCGCCGCATCCAGCCGACGAGCGGCGGCTACCTCGAAGCGACGCCGCTGACGAGCTTCGTGGTGATGGCGCTGATGGGGACGGCGAGCGGCCGGCGTCAGCCGGCTGTTTCTTCCGTCGTCACGGAAGGCGTCCGCTTCCTGGTGGCGTCGGTGCGGCCGGACGGCAGTTGGCCGATCGACACCAACCTGGCGACGTGGGTGACGACGTTGAGCGTGAACGCCCTGGCCGCGGCCGACGACCTGGCATTGCTCGACACGCGGGACGCGATTCTCGACTGGTTGTTGAAGCAGCAGTACCGCGAGCGTCACCCGTACACCGGCGCCGACCCCGGCGGCTGGGCGTGGACCGACCTCCCCGGCGGCGTGCCCGACTGCGACGACACCCCAGGGGCGCTGCTCGCCACCTACCAACTCGTCGTGCCGGGCACCCCGGTTGTGGTGATGGACCGCTGGCGGGTGGCGAAGGAGTGGGTGATCGGCCTACAGAACCGGGACGGCGGCTTCCCGACGTTCTGCCGCGGATGGGGTGTCCTGCCCTTCGACCGGAGCGGATCCGACCTCACCGCGCATGCCGTTCGCGCACTCCTGCCGTTTCAGAGTGGCGGCCTGAATGGCGGTCGCAGGACGGCCGGGCCGATCGTATCCGCGTTCGCCTACCTGTCGCTCGAGCAATGGCCGGACGGGAGTTGGCTGCCGCTGTGGTTCGGCAACCAGCACGCGCCGGACGACATCAACCCCGTCTACGGCACCGCCCGCGTCCTCGCCGCGTACCGCGACCTCGGGATGAGCGAGGCCCCCGAGTGTCAGCGCGGTGTCGCTTTCCTCCGCGGCGCGCGAAATGACGACGGCGGGTGGGGTGGCGCCGCCGGGTGTCCGTCGAGCGTGGAAGAAACGGCGCTGGCGGTCGAGGTGCTGATCGACCTGGCGCCCGGCTCCGACGCCGTCGAGCGCGGGCTAGCGTGGCTGACCGCCGCCGTGGAATCGGGCCGCTTCCGGGAGGCGAGCCCGATCGGGTTCTACTTCGCGAAGCTGTGGTACTTCGAGAAGCTGTACCCGCTCATCTTCACCGTCGCGGCGCTCGGGCGAGCGGCGCGGCGTCAGCCCGCCGGTGCGACCCCAGATGCGATTGGCGACGCACCGGCGGGCTGACGCCGCGCCGCTCGCCGGATCGATTCACCCCCGCGGAGAACCCGCCGTGAACGACGACGTGGCGATGATGCTCGTGATCGGTGCGTCGGGGCTGCTGTTCCTCGGCCTCCTCGGCCTCGGCGTGCTCGTGGTGCGTGACACCGTCCGCCGCAGCGGCAAGTGGGGCGTGAACCCGCGGCCGATCGAGTGCCCGCGGTGCGGCGAGCCGGCTCCGCTCGTCCGCCAGCCGGCGAACCGGCGGCAGATGCTCTGGGGCGGCGCCACCTGCATGGAGTGCGGCCAGGAGTTCGACAAGTGGGGGAAGCCGGTCGAGGACGACGACGGGTGACGGATTCCTGAGCCCGGAGGGCGTCGGCGTGTAGCCCGGGGTGGAACCCCGGGCGGCGTCGGCGGGGTCCGCTCTTCGTCACTCCCACGAATCACGCCATCGCCCGCCCGGGGTTGCACCCCGGGCTACACGCCGACGCCCTCCGGGCTGAAGCCCCGAGCCAACAGCCCACTTACGCCGCCCGCCCGCCGCGCGTCCCGCATAGCGCCGACAGAGCGTAGAACCCGCCGGCCACGCACAACAAGTACTGGAAGCCCAGCACCACCGACGCGTTCTCCGCCAGCCCGCCGAGCAGCGCCCCCGCCACGTTCGCCCCGAACACCCGGTCCGGCCGCGACGACCGCGCGAACGTCGCCGCGAAGATCACCCCCGCGAACGCGATCGGCAGGAACACCAGCAGGCACGCCCCGACCAGCTGCGCCGCCGGCGGCAGCCCCAGGAAGTGCTCCACCTTCACCACCAGCCCCAGCCCCAGCGCGGCGAACAGCCCCACGTAGTACGGCCACAGCCGCGCCGGCCGCACCCGGCCGGCGAACAGGTTCCCCGCCAGGCTCATCACCAGGATCGCCGCGAACACCACCGAGTTCACCGTCCACGTGCTGCCGAACAGCAGCGCCATCTGCACCACCGCCTTCGTCTCCACCAGCATGAACCCGGCGCCGAGGAAGAAGCTCCGCCCCGCCAGCCCCCAGTCGGCCGACGCACCCGCCGCGACGCTCCCCTCACGCGGGCGGAACACCCACCACAGCAGCGCCGATAGGCCGACCATCAACCCGATGCCGCGCCACGTCACGCGCGGGATGCCGGGCTCGCGGACGTACAGGAACGGCCAGTCGTCCGTCGCTAGCGGCAGCGCGCCCAGTTCGGCGACTTCCGCGACGCGCACCCCGACCCACGGCTTCGGCGCCTCCCGCAACGGCGGCAGCGGCACCTCGGGCGGCGGCAGCGCGGCCGGCGGTTCGGCGCCGCCCCAGCGCGACGGGTAGCGCTCCCAGTCCGGGTGCGGGGCGCGGTCGCCGGGCACCCACAGGAAGTTGTCGTGCGCCGCGAACTGCCGCCTCAGCGGCCCGATCACCGCGTCGGAGCCGGCCAGGAACGCGGTGAACGCCTCCGGCTCGAAGTCGTCGAGCTTCACCGCCGCGGTCGGCTCGTCGTTCAGCACGAACACCGCGGGGTCGGCGTTAAACGCCTCGCGCAGCTCCGCGCGTATGCGCGCCGCGAGCCAGCCGTGGCGGAAGTAGTTGTAAACGGCGCACACGCCGCCCGGCTTCAGCACCCGCCGGGCGTCGCGGAACGCCTCCGTCGTGAACAGGTAGCTTTCCAGCCGCAGGTTCGAGTAGCCGGAGTGCAGCACCAGCGAATCGACCAGCGCGAACACCACGAGGTCGTAGGTCTCGGCCGGCGCCCCGCGGAGGAAGTTGCGGCCGTCGTTCAGCACCGGGTTGATGCGCGGGTCGGCGTACGGCTGGTCGGGGTGGTGGTCCTTGCCGATCCGCTGAATCACCGGGTCGATCTCGACGGCGTCGATGCGGGCGTCGGGCGGGAGCCACTGGAGGGCGCGGGCGAGGTCGTTGCCGCTGCCGGCGCCGATGACCAGGACGCGGCGGATGTCGGGCCAGTCCTTCCCCGGCAGGTCGCGGCCGAACAGGTACGGCAGGGCGTAGTTCGCGTACCGGGCGATCGGCACCCGCTTCCGCGGCTCCACCACCTGGTGGCTGACGAGGTTCGTTTCCAGCTCGTCGAACCGCTCGCCGTCCTTGCTGCTCTGGCGGTGGAAGTCGATGCGGTAGTACGGCGACCACGACGTGTCGCGGCTGCGGAGGGTGAAGAACCCCGACGTGGGGACCGTCAGCAGCACGGCCGCGGCGAGGAACAGGAGCGTCTGTGTGTTCCCCGGCGCGGCCGGCGTCTCGGCCGGGTCGCGGCGGAGGAGGAAGTAGCCGAGCCCGGCGGCGACGGCGGCGAACCACACGACCGGCGGCAGCTGGAGGTACGAGCAGAGCGAGAAGGTGGCGATGCCGGCGAGGCTGCCGAGGAGGTTGGCGGAGTAGGCGCGGGTGCGGCTCGTCACGCGGGTGAAGGCGCGGCCCATCTCCTGCCCCGGCCCGACGAGGAGCACCGCGATGAGGACGAAGAACAGCCCGGCGACGGCCTCGACCGGCACGCGGAACGGCAGGTTCACGAGCGTGTCACCGGCCTCGGCACCGAAGTATACGACATCCACGTCGGCCCGGTCGCCGACGGCGAGGTATTTGAGGAGCGTCTTGCGGAAGCGCTCGGCGAGGAGGCCGAGGGCGACGGCGGCGGCGAGCCACAGCGGGGTGGAGGCGAGGTAGCGGGTGCGGTTGCCGGCGGCGAGGCAGCCGACGG
>DASPHQ010000692.1:0-4841 GCA_035629595.1 Urbifossiella sp.
GCTGGCCACCGGCAGCCACGACGAGACGGTCAAGATCTGGGAGGCTAAGACCGGGAAGATGCTGGTCTCCCTCCAAGGGCACACGGGTGCAGTGACGGCCGTCGCGTTCAGCCCGGACGGCACCCGACTGGCGACCGGGACGGACCAGGGCGAACTGCGCGTCTGGGACGGCCGGGTCGTGGTGACGAACCCGGCCAAGAAGCCCTGACGGAACACCCATCACCCGATCGGCCCGCGGCCGGGGGAATCCCCGATTCCGCGACCCCGCTCGATTGCGTCGCGCCGCCGATCTGTTAAAAAGATATCCAGAGCCTCATTCGTTCAGGGACGAGTCACCGGCGCAGGCACCCGGACGGTGTCGCGCGAGAATCTCACCGTGAACGAAATCATCACCGACTTCCTCGTCGAAACCCACGAGAACCTCGCGCAACTCGACCTGGACCTCGTCACCCTCGAACGGGACCCCGGGGAGCGGCAGACGCTCGCCCGCGTGTTCCGCGCCCTCCACACGGTCAAGGGCACGGCGGGGTTCCTGGGGCTCGCCCGGCTCCAGGCCGTGTCGCACGCCGCCGAGAGCCTCCTCACCCGGCTGCGCGCCGGAGAGCTCGCCTTCAACCCCGAGATCGCCACCGCCCTCCTTGCGGTCGTCGATGCCGTCCGCCGCATCCTCGCCGGGTTGGAGGCGACCGGGCAGGAGCCGGAGGCGGACTTCTCCGACATCATCCGTCACCTCGAAGCACTCACGAAGGGGGCCGGCGGCAGCCGCCCGATGCCCCCTGCCCCGCCGCCGCCCGTCGTCGTCGGGCCGACGCGCGTCACCGTGACCGCGCCCGAGCCGCCCTCGACGCCCGTGGCCGTGTCGATGGCGGCCGCCGAACCGGTCGAGGGGCGGCCCTCCGCCGTGTCGGACGGCAGCATCCGCGTGGACGTCGGCCTCCTCGACAAGCTGATGACGCTGGTCGGCGAGCTGGTGCTGGCGCGCAACCAGCTCGTCGGGTTCCACGCGGTGCGCGAGGACGCGGCGCTGCACGGCCCCGTCCAGCGGCTCGACCTGCTCACGACCGAGCTGCAGGCCGGCGTCATGAAGACGCGCATGCAGCCGGTCGGGACGCTGTGGGGCAAGTTCCCGCGTATCGTCCGCGACCTCGCGGCGGCGTGCGGCAAGCAGGTCCGGCTCGACCTCGACGGCGGCGACACCGACCTCGACAAGAGCATCGTCGAGGCCATCCGCGACCCGCTGACGCACATCGTGCGGAACGCCGTGGACCACGGCATCGAGCCGCCCGCGGCCCGCACCGCCCGCGGCAAGCCGGCCGAGGGGCGCCTCCACCTCCACGCCACCCACGAGGGCGGCAAGGTCGTCATCCGCGTGTCCGACGACGGCGGCGGCATCGACCCCGCCCGGGTCCGCACGAAGGCGGTCGCGGCCGGCCTCGTGACGCCCGACCAGGCCGGCCGGATGACCGACCGCGAGCTCGTGAATCTCGTCTTCCTCCCCGGCTTCTCGACCGCCGACAGCGTCACCCACTTCTCCGGCCGCGGCGTCGGCATGGACGTGGTGCGGACGAACGTCGAGAAGATCGGCGGCACCGTGGACCTGGAGAGCCGGCCGGGCGGCGGCACGACGGTGAGCATGAAGATCCCGCTCACCCTGGCGATCATCCCGGCACTGACCGTGACCTGCGGCGGCGACCGCTACTGCATCCCGCAGGTGAGCCTGCTGGAGCTGGTGCGGCTCGACGGCGGGCAGGGCCACGCGGGCGTCGAGTACGTCCACGGGGCGCCGGTCTACCGCCTCCGCGGCAGCCTGCTGCCGCTCGTCTACCTCGACCGCCTCCTGCGGGTGGAGTCCGCGCGGCCGGCCGACGGCGGCGCGACGGTGGTCGTGATCCAGGCCGACGACCGGCCGTTCGGGCTGGTGGTGGACGACATCCACGACACCGGCGAGATCGTGGTGAAGCCGCTGCGGAAGCAGCTGAAGGGCGCGGCCGCGTTCTCCGGGGCGACGATCCTCGGCGACGGCCGGGTGGCGCTGATCCTCGACGTGCTCGGGCTGGCGCAGCGGGCCGGGGTGGTGTCCGGGCCGCGCGAGCGGGCCGTGGCCGAGCGGCCGTCGTCGGTCGCGGCGGCGCAGGTCCGCGAGACGGTGCTGCTGGTGTCGTCCGGCGGCGGGCGGATGGCGATCCCGCTGGCCGCGGTGGACCGGCTGGAAGAGTTCCCGCGCGCGTCGGTCGAGCGCGTCGGCGGGCGGAGCGTGGTGCAGTACCGGGGCGAAATCCTGCCGCTCGTGCGCGCCGCGCGGAAGGGTCGTCGGAAGCGGCCGGCCGGCGCGGGCGAGCGGCGCGGGTTGCAGGTGGCCGTGTGCGCGGCCGACGGGCGGCGCGTGGGGCTGGTGGTGAACCGGTTGCTGGACGTGGTGGACGAGGCGGTGACGGCCCGCGCCCCGGCCGGCCGCCCGGGGGTGTTGTTCACGGCGGTCGTGCAGGACCGGGTGACGGAGTTCCTGGACATCGCGGCGGTGGTGAAGGCGGCGCACCCGGGTGCGTGAGGGCGCGTGGGTTTAACCCCGGAGGGGTGTCGGCGTGTAGCCCGGGGTGCAACCCCGGGCGGGCGTCGGCGTGATTCGTGGGGCGATGCGGCGCGAACTCCGCCGCAGGCCGCCCGGGGTTGCACCCCGGGCTACACGCCGACGCCCTCCGGGCTCAAGACACCGCCGCCGGAGTTGCGATGACCGCCGACCGCCAGTTCTGCACGTTCCTCCTCGCCGGCCACCACTTCGGGGTGGACGTGACGAGCGTGCAGGAGGTGATCCGCGCCCAGGAGATGACCCGCGTCCCGCTGACGCCGCCGGTCGTCCGCGGCCTCATCAACCTCCGCGGCCAGATCGTCACCGCCATCGACCTGCGCCGCCGGCTCGACCTGCCCGACCGCACCGACGGCGACCCGCCGGTGAACGTCGTGGTCCGCACCGACGACGGGGCCGTGAGCCTGCTGGTGGACGAGATCGGCGACGTGCTGGACGTTTCCGAACAGGCGTTCGAGCGGCCGCCGGAGACGCTCACCGGCCCGGCCCGCGACCTGATCCGCGGGGCGTACAAGCTCGACGGCCGGCTGCTGCTCATCCTCGACACCGACCGGGCCGTGGACCTGACCGCCAGCCGCGACCCCGACTGACCCCACCTAGCCACCGAGCCGTCATGCCGCCGCCGAAGAAGCCCCGCGCCCGCCCGTCCGCCGTGAAGGCCGCCGACCCGCTCGGCACCGTCGAGTTCCTCCGGGAGGCGTTCGACGCCCTCCAGGCCAACGTCTTCTTCGCCGACCCAAAGCTCAACCTCGTCTACGCCAACCCCCGGGCGATGGAGACGCTCCGCGGCCTGGAGGGGGAGTTGCGGAAGGCGTTCAACGTGGGCGTGGACGACATCCTCGGCGGCTCCATCCACCGCTTCCACCGCGACCCCCGGGCCGTCGAGCGGCTCCTCGACAACCGCGCCGCCCTGCCGCACAACACCGAGTTCTCGTTCGGCACCATCACCCTCCAGGCCCGGATCAACGCGGTGTACGGCGCCGGCGGCGCGGCCGTCGGGTTCGTCGTCAACTGGGAGGACATGACCGCCGCCCGCACGGAGCAGGCCCGGCTGTCGGCCATGCTCGACGCCATCGACAAGTCCCAGGCGGTGATCGAGTTCAAGACGGACGGCACCATCCTGACGGCGAACGACAACTTCCTGCGGGTGATGGGCTACACCCTCGACGAGGTGAAGGGGCGGCACCACTCGATGTTCGTGGACGACGCCGCCCGCACCGGGCCCGGCTACACCGAGTTCTGGGCGCGGCTCGGCCGCGGCGAGTACCAGGCGGGCGAGTTCCGCCGCATGGGCAAGGGCGGCCGCGAGGTGTGGATTCAGGGGAGTTACACCCCGGTGCCGGACCGGACCGGCAAGCCGGTGAAGGTGGTGAAGTACGCGTCCGACACGACCGCGCAGGTGAAGCTCCGGCTCGACGTGGAGGGTATTCTGCGGCGCGTCGCCGAGAGCGCCACGTCCCTGGCCGCGGCGTCGAAGCAGCTCGGCGGGGTGAGCCAACAGATGGCCGCGAACGCCGAGGAGACGGCGGCGCAGGCCGGGGTGGCTTCGGCGGCCGCCGAGCAGGTGAGCACGAGCGTCGCCACCGTCGCCACCGGGGCGGAGGAGATGGGGGCGAGCATCCGCGAGATCGCCCGCAGCGCGCACGAGGCGGCGAAGGTCGCCACGTCCGCGGTGAAGGTCGCCGACCGCACGAACGCCACCGTGGCGAAGCTCGGCGAGAGCAGCGCCGCGATCGGGAACGTGGTGAAGGTCATCACGTCGATCGCCCAGCAGACGAACCTGCTGGCGCTGAACGCGACGATCGAGGCCGCGCGGGCCGGGGAGGCGGGGAAGGGGTTCGCGGTGGTCGCCAACGAGGTGAAGGAGCTGGCGAAGCAGACGGCGCGGGCGACGGAGGACATCGGCCGGAAGATCGAGGCGATCCAGGGCGACACCCGCGGGGCGGTCGAGGCGATCGGCCAGATCGGCAAGGTGATCGCCGAGATCAACGACATCCTGAACACGATCGCCAGCGCCGTCGAGGAGCAGACGGCGACGACGGGGGAGATCAGCCGGAGCGTGACGGAGGCGGCGAAGGGGAGCAACGAGATCGCGCGGAACATCACCGGCGTGGCCGAGGCCGCCCGCGGCACGACGGAGGGCGCCGCCGAGACGAGCCGCTCGGCCGACGCCCTGTCGCGGATGGCGAACGACCTGCAACAGCTGGTGAGCGGGTTCAAGCACTGAAAGTCGTAGGCACACTCCGTGTGCCGTTGC
>DASPHQ010000693.1:0-9369 GCA_035629595.1 Urbifossiella sp.
GAGCCGGACCGCCGCCCCTCGACTCCCGGTTTTCGCCGGCCTGAACATCCCGGAGGTCTGGCGGTACGACGGGGAGAGGCTCACCGTACTCCTCCTCGACCCGGCAGGGGTGTACCTCCCTTCGACCGTCAGCCGTGCCATCCCGAACTTTCCGTTCACCGAGGCGCCACGATTCCTGACGATGGCCGCGACCGAGGACCACGGCACCATCAGCCGCGAGTTCCGCACCTGGGTGCGGGCGCTCCCGCCGGCCGCCCCGCCCGCCTGACGACAACCCCCATCCGCCACGGAGGCCGTTCGTGCCGTACCTGCTGAACACCGACGCCGACCGCGCCGCCATGCTGGCGAAGATCGGGGCGACGTCGGTGGACGACCTGTTCGCCCCCATCCCGCCCGAACTGCGCCTCGCCCGCCCGCTCGACATCCCCGCCGCGCTCGCCGAACAAGAACTCACCGCCCACATCCAGGCGCTCGCGGCGAAGAACCGGCCCGCCGGCGAGCTGGTCTGCTTCCTCGGCGGCGGCGCCTACGACCACTTCGTCCCCGCCGTCGTGGACGCGATCGCGGGTCGGAGTGAGTTCTACACCGCGTACACGCCGTACCAGGCCGAGGCCAGCCAGGGGACACTGCAGGCGGTGTTCGAGTACCAGACGCTGATGTGCCAGCTCACCGGCCTGGAGGTCGCCAACGCCTCGCTCTACGAGGCCGGCTCCGCGGTCGCGGAAGCGGTGCTGATGGCGCTCGGCGTCACCGGCCGCACCGGCGAGGTGCTCGTCGCCGGCAGCGTCCACCCGCAGTACGTGCAGACGCTGCGCACGCTCACCGCAAACCTGCCGTGCCGCGTCCGCGTCCTGCCGACGCCGCACGGCTTCCTCGACCCCGACGACGTGGCGAAGGCCGTGAGCGACACCACCGTCTGCGTCATCCTCCAGAGCCCGAACGTGTTCGGCTGCCTGGAGGAGGCCGCGGCCGTGGGCGCCGCCGCGAAGAAGGTCGGGGCGGTGTTCGTCTCCGTGTTCGACCCGGTGTCCGTCGGTTTGCTCCGGCGGCCGGGCGACGACGGGGCCGACATCGCCGTGGCGGAGGGCCAGGGGCTCGGCGTGCCGCTCGGGTTCGGCGGGCCGTACCTGGGCATCCTGGCGTGCCGCGGCGAGAGCGAGTACCTGCGGAAGATTCCGGGTCGGCTCGTCGGCCAGACGACCGACCGCAACGGCAAGCGCTGCTGGGTGCTGACGCTGCAGACCCGCGAGCAGCACATCCGCCGCGAGAAGGCGACGAGCAACATCTGCACGAACCAGGGGCTGCTGGCGCTGCGCGCCGCGGTTCATCTGGTGGCGCTCGGCCCGAAGGGGTTGCGCGACACGGCCGAGCTGTGCCTGCGGAAGGCGCACTACGCCGCGGCCGAGTTGGCGAAGGTGGGCGGGGTGCGGCCGGCGTTCGACCGGCCGTTCGTGAAGGAGTTCACGGTGCGGCTGGCGGCCGACGTGCCGGCGGTGCTGGCGGGCCTGCGCGGGGCCGGGTTCCTGGCCGGGCTGCCGCTGGGCGAGTGGTTCCCGGACCTGCCGGACGCGGTGGCCGTGGCCGTGACCGAGAAGCGGACGAAGGCCGAGATCGACGCCTTGGCGGCGGCGTTCCGCGAACAGCTGGCGAAGAGCGCCTGACCCGGCGAAGGAGGAGCCGATGCCATCTCCGTTCCCCGGCATGGATCCGTGGCTCGAGGGCGAGGAGGTGTTCCCGAACCTCCACGAGCGGCTGGCCGTGTACCTCCAGGACGCGCTCAACGCCGCGCTCCCACCAGGGTACGTCGCCACGACCAAGAACCGGGTGTGGGTGGACGCCGAGGTCCGTCGCGAGCCGGACGTGGGATTGTTCGGCCGCGACCGCACCCCGCCGGCCGGCGGCGGGCTCGTCGCGGCGACCCTGACCGGGGCGGGCCTCCTGGCGGCGCCGGCCCCTCCGCTCGCCGACCCGGTCGAGGAGCCGTACCTGGAAATCCGGTCGCACGGCGGGCGGCGGCTGGTGACGGCCGTGGAGGTGCTCAGCCGGTCGAACAAGCGGCCGGGCGACGGCGGGCGGACGGCGTACCTCCAGAAGCAGTACGAGTACCGGGCGGCGGGGGTGAACGTGGTCGAGATCGACCTCCTCCGCGGCGGCCTGCCGACGACCGCGTTCCCGGCCGACCGCCGGCCGCCGGCCGGGTCGTTCGACTACCACGTCAGCGTCCTCGTGCCGGGGGCCGACCCGGGGTGCTTCCTGGCCCCGGTGCGGCTGGGGGACCGGCTGCCGGTCGTGCCGATCCCGCTCGACCCGGACGTGCCGCCGGTGCCGGCCGACCTGCAGGCCGTGTTCGACCGCTGCTACGACGGCGGCCGCTACCCCGAGCTGGTGCGGTACGACCGCGACCCCGAGCCGCCGCTGACGCCGGAGCAGAAGGCGTGGGCCGACGCGATCCTGAAGGAGAAGGGGCTGCTGCCGTGACCGCGACCGACCTTCGCCGGCACATCACCGCCGCGCCGTTCCGGCCGTTCGTCCTCCCCGTCTCCGACGGGCGGGCCATCCCGGTCCACTACCGCGATTTCATCCTCGTCTCGCCGCTCGGGTCGGTCGTGGACGTGTTCCAGCCGGACGACCGCCACGACATCCTCGCCAGCGGCGCCATCACCGGCATCAGCTTCGACCCGCCGGCCCGACAGGCCGCGCCCGACCAGCAACCGACCACCAACTGAACCGAACACATATGAACAACACCCAGTCCACCGAGCTCGTGTTCGAGCTGTCCCGGCCCGGGCGCCGCGGGCACCGCGTCCCCCCGTGCGACGTGCCGAATGACACCCCGCTGTCGTCGCTCGTCCCGGACCGGTTCCTCGCCGCGGCGCCGCCGCCGCTCCCCGAGGTCGGCGAGATCGACCTGATCCGCCACTTCACCAACCTGTCCACCCGGAACATGTGCATCGACACCCAGTTCTACCCGCTGGGCTCGTGCACCATGAAGTACAACCCGAAGCGGCACGAGCGGCTCGCGGCGCTGCCGGGGTTCGCCGACCTCCACCCCCTCCAGCCCGACGACACCGCCCAGGGGATGCTGGAACTGCTGTACGAGATGCAGCAGTTCCTCGCCGAGATCAGCGGCCTGCCGGCCGTGTCGCTCCAACCCGCCGCCGGGGCGCAGGGCGAACTCACGGCGCTGCTCGTCGCCGCCGCGTACTTCCGCGACAAGGGCGAAACCCACCGCCGCAAGGTGCTGGTGCCGGACTCGGCGCACGGCACCAATCCGGCGTCCGCCGCGCTGGCCGGGTTCGACACGATCACCGTGAAGAGCAACGCCAAGGGGCTCGTGGACCTGGAGGAGCTGAAGGCGAAGCTCGGCGCCGACACCGGCGTGTTCATGATCACGAACCCGAACACGCTCGGGCTGTTCGAGGTGCAGATCCGCCAGATCACGGACCTGGTTCACGCCGCCGGCGGGCTGGTGTACCTGGACGGCGCGAACATGAACGCCATCCTCGGCATCACCCGGCCGGGCGACTTCGGGGCGGACATGCAGCACTACAACGTGCACAAGACGTTCACCGGCCCGCACGGCGGCGGCGGCCCCGGCAGCGGCCCCATCGCCGTCCGCGACTTCCTGGCGCCCTACCTTCCCAGCCCCATCGTCGAGAAGAACGGCGACACGTTCCGTCTGAGCGCGACGGGCGCGAAGAGTATCGGCCGGGTGCGGTCGTTCTTCGGGAACGTCGGCATCCTGTTCCGCGGGTACTGCTACATCCGCACGCTCGGCCCGGACGGGCTGAAGGCGTGCAGCGAGACGGCGGTGCTGAACGCCAACTACCTGCGGGCGCGCGTCAGCGAGGCGTTCGACGTGCCGCACCCGGGGCCGTGCATGCACGAGTTCGTGGCGAGCGGCCGGTCGCTGTTGCGCGAGCGGAAGGTGCGCGCCATGGACGTGTGCAAGCGGCTGCTCGACTACGGGTTCCACGCCCCGACGGTGTACTTCCCGCTGGTCGTGCCCGAGGCGCTGATGATGGAGCCGACGGAGACGGAGAGCCGGGAGACGCTCGACGCCTTCGCCGACGTGCTGCTGAGGATCAAGGGCGAGGACGCGGAGTTGCTGCGGACGGCGCCGCACACTCACGTGGTGAGCCGGCCCGATGAGGTGAAGGCGGCGAAGGAGCCGATCCTGCGCTGGCACCCGGCTGCGACGCCGCCGCTGCCCGCGACGCGCACGGTAACCGTCGGCGCGACGGCGGGGGCGCCGTAAACGACGGAAGCCCGGGGACGGCCGTCCCCGGGCTTCGTGCGTTGTTACTGCTTCGGCAGCGGCTGCGGCAGGGTGCCGGGGACGCCCTTGGTCGGGCCGTTGTTCCCGGCCGGCGGGATCACCGGCGGGGCGGTGTTCGGCAGGCCGGGGGCCGGGGCCGTGGCGTACGGCGCGGTCGGGCCGGTGTAGACGGCGTCGGCCGGGTGGGCCCCGCAGTCGCACTTCCCGCCCACGTGCTTGCAGCCGAACCCGGCGGCCAGCACCCCCACGACGGCGGTCATCAGGATACGGCGGGTCATGACGGGTCCATCCGTGGTTAGGGCGTCTCAAACCAGGCCCGCCGGGGGGCGGGGGCCGTAAAAGCCCTCGCGCCCGCCGGCGGGCCGGCGCCGGGCGGCGCTCGGCTCCTGCCACGCCCCGCCCGACGCCGGTTCTATCGGCCGCCGCGGTTCGCCCGGTTCACCCGAACCTGCCGGCCGGGCCGAATTCCGCCGATACACTGCCCCGACCGGATTCCCCGGTTCCGAGGGACGAATGGACGCGATCATCCTGGCCGCGGGCAAGGGCACCCGCCTCCGCCCCCACACCGACACCGTCCCCAAGCCGCTCCTGCCGGTCCAGGGCCGCCCCATCCTCGACTGGATCATCGCGGCGCTGCCGCCGGTCGATCGGCTCGTCGTGGTCGTGAACTACCTCGCCGAACAGATCGAGGACTACCTGAACGGGCAGCGCCACGTCCGCGACTGGACGACGGTGCGGCAGGAGGTGCCGCGCGGCACCGGCGACGCGCTGATGAGCTGCCGGGGGGCGGTGCGCTCCGACCGCGTGATGGTGCTCAACGGCGACGACCTGATGGGCCGCGCCGACCTGGCGCGCCTCGCCGCGGTGCCGATGGGGATTCTGGCGCGGCCGGTGGACACGCCGAAGGACTACGGCATCATCTTCCGCCACGCCGACGGGTCGCTGAAGGAGCTGATCGAGAAGCCGGACCTGCCGGGGCCGCAGCTGGCGAACATCGGGGCGTACCTGTTCCCGCGCTCGGTGTTCGACCTGACGCTGACGGAGTCGGTGCGCGGCGAGTACGAGATCACCGAGGCGGTGTCGCTGCTGGCGGCGCGGGGCCGGTTCGAGGTGGTCGAGGCCGCGTACTGGCTGCCGATCGGCAACGTGCCGCAGTGGGAGGCGGCGCAGACCGCGGACCTGGGGCCGGCGACGGGCTGACGTTGACGCCCGAGTTCGACGGACCGTAGGCTCCGGGCGTTCGAACCCGGAGGTGGCCCGTGCGAACCCGCCCGCTGCTGGCGACCGCGCTCGTTGTCCTGTCCGTCGGAGTCGCCCACGCGTGGCCGCCGCTCGCGTCGCGGCCCGCTCCTGTCCAGACGCTCGACCAGCTGATCGACCGGCTGGCCGAGCTGCGGGCGCAGGAGTTGGAGCTACACGTCCGGCGGGCCGACCTGGAACGTCAGGTCGGCGACCGGCTCGCCGAGCAGGCCCGGCGGCTGGAGAAGGTGGGCGTGTCGCCGGCCGCCGCGGCCCCACCGCTCCTCCCGCCGGCGGTACTCGTCGCACCCACGCCGTCCCCGGCTGCCGTCGTGATCCCCGTGTCGGTCGCCCTGCCGCCCACGCCCGTCAACCAGGTCGACACGGGGTTCGTGGCGGGGAGCGAGGAGAACGTGATACGTACCAACTGGGACCGGGAGCCGAGGTGGACGCTGCCGGGTTCGCTGACGGGCGAACTGGCGGACCGGATCGACGCGCTGGGCGGGATGCCGCTGGCGTACACCCGGTGGCAGCGCGACACCGCCCCCCGCCGGGCGACGCAGATGTTTTCCGCGGGCTACGTCGGCGTCTTCGGCGGCAACTAGCGAGCGGCCCGGCGCCCGCGGTATGATGCGGGGAGACGCCCGAGCGGAGGAGCCGACATGGCCGACGAACAGAACCCGATGCCGGAGGAGGCGCGGACCTGGGTGCGGCACCCGGTCCCGCCCGAAATGCTCGCCAAAATCCTGGCCGAATACAACGACGCCGAGTTTCTCGCAGACGTTCAGGAGGTACTCGCCGGCGGCGGGCTCTCGTCCGACGAATTCCTGGCAGAGGTCGATCGGATGGTCGAGGCGGTGACTACAACGCCCGCGGGTCAGGCGCCGGCCGATGTATGAGATGAGCTACCCGGGTCGGGTGCTCGACGCCGTCCGGGAACTAATCGGCCGGAATCCGACACGGGCCGTCGCCATCCGAGCCGCCGTTCGGAAGATCGATCGCATCCTCCGCGTCTACCCGCAATTCGGTCAGCCCCTAAGCGACCTGTCCATTCCCGGCGCCCAACGGTGGGTGGCGGTCGTCGCGCCGTTCGTCATCCATTACGCCGTGGTGGAAGCCGACGACACCGGTCGGCGACGGCAGGTTCTCGTCTCACGTCCGTTCGCTCTCCTTCCCAACGCCGGGCTCGTCTGACCACCCCTCCGCGCTCCCCCGCCGCCCGTACAATACCCGAACGGGTTCCGTCGGCACCGCAGGGGATGTCATGGGCGAGAAGTACGTCTTCAACATCGAGAAGCTCACCAAGCACTACGGCAAGCGCGAGGTCCTCAAGGACATCAACCTCAACTTCTACCCCGGCGCCAAGATCGGCGTCATCGGGTCCAACGGCGCCGGCAAGTCCACCCTCCTGAAGATCATGGCCGGCGCCGACAAGGAGTTCATGGGCGAGGCCTGGGCCGACAAGGGCGCCACCATCGGCTACGTCCCGCAGGAGCCGCACCTCACGCCGGGCAAGACGGTGCTGGAGAACGTCGAGGAGGCCGTCGCCCCCATCCGCGCGCTGCTGGCCCGGCAGGAGGCCATCGGCACCGCCATGGGCGAGCCGGACGCCGACTTCGAGAAGCTCTCCGACGAGATGGAGCGCGTCCAGGCGCAGATCGACGCCACCAACGCCTACGAGCTGGACCGCACGCTGGAGCTGGCGATGGACGCCATGCGGCTGCCGCCGCCGGACGCGCCCGTCGAGCGCCTCTCCGGCGGCGAGCGGCGGCGGGTGGCCTTGTGCAAGACGCTCCTGCAACGCCATGATCTGCTGCTGCTCGACGAGCCCACCAACCACCTCGACGCCGAGAGCGTCGAGTGGCTCGAACACCACCTGGAGAGCTATCCCGGGGCCGTCGTCGCCGTCACCCACGACCGCTACTTCCTCGACAACGTCGCCAAGTGGATTCTCGAACTCGACAACGGCCGCGGGTACCCGTGGAGCGGGAACTACAGCGGGTGGCTGGAGCAGAAGCGGAAGCGGCTGGCGGTGGAGGAGAAGCAGGAGAGCGCCAAGCAGAAGATGCTGGCCCGCGAGCTGGAGTGGGCCAAGAGCTCGCCCCGCGCCCGCATGGCCAAGAGCAAGGCGCGCCTCGCGTCGATCGAGAAGTTGCAGGAGCAGGTGATCGACGACGACGAGCGGGAGCTGACGATCCAGATCCCGGCGGGGCCGCCGCTGGGCGACCTGGTGGTGCGGGCCGAGGGCGTGCAGAAGGGGTACGGCGACATCCTCCTGTACGACGACCTGACGTTCAACCTGCCGAAGGGCGGCATCGTCGGCGTCATCGGCCCGAACGGCGCCGGCAAGACGACGCTGTTCCGCATGATCGTCGGGGAGGAGACGCCGGACGGCGGCAAGCTGACCGTGGGGCCAACGGTGAAGGTGGCGCACGTGGACCAGAACCGCGACGCGCTGGTGGCCACGAACAGCATCTTCGAGGAGGTGACGGGCGGCACCGACTACATCATGCTGGGCAAGCAGAAGGTGGCGAGCCGGGCGTACTGCGCGCGGTTCAACTTCCGCGGCCCGGACCAGCAGAAGCTGGTCGGCAGCTGCTCCGGCGGCGAGCGGAACCGCATCCACCTGGCGAAGCTCCTCCGCAGCGGCGGCAACCTGCTGCTGCTCGACGAGCCGACGAACGACCTGGACGTGGACACGCTGCGGGCGCTGGAGGAGGCGCTGATCAACTTCGGCGGGTGCGCGGTGGTGATCAGCCACGACCGGTGGTTCCTGGACCGGATCGCGACGCACATCCTGGCGTTCGAGGGCGACAGCAAGGTGGTGTGGTGCGAGGGGAACTTCCAGGTGTACGAGGAGCAGAAGCGGGCGCGCCTCGGCGACGCCTCCGACCACCCGACGCGGATCAAGTACCGGAAGTTGCACGGGTAGGGGCTCGGGGCTTCGCCGCTTGCGGCTTCGCGCTGGGCAGCGCGAAGCCGCAAGCGGCGAAGCACTGGTCCGGGTGGAACGCCGAAGATCCGCCGACGTGGAACGAATAGCGACGGACGGTTGCCCGCCCCGGAGCCACGGATGCTCGAACTCATCGACGCCACCAAGACCTACGTCCAGGGCCGCCGCACGGTCAACGCCGTGCGCGGCGTCAGCCTGCAAATCACCGGCGGCGAGTTCGTCACCATCATGGGGCCGTCCGGCTCCGGCAAGTCCACCCTGATGCACCTCATGGGCGCCCTCGACACGCCGTCCACCGGCCGCGCCGTCTTCCAGGGGCAGGACCTGCAAGCGATGTCCGACCGGCAGCGCTCGCTGCTGCGGCGCGACCGCATCGGCTTCGTCTTCCAGGCGTTCAACCTGCTGCCCACGCTCACCGGCGCCGAGAACGTCGCGCTGCCGCTGCTGCTGGGCGGCATGGCCCGGCGCGCCGCGCTCGACCGCGGCCGCGAGTGCCTGGCGAAGGTGAACATGAGCCAGCGCGCCGACCACTTCCCGGACGAGATGAGCGGCGGCGAGATGCAGCGCGTCGCCGTGGCGCGGGCGCTCGTCGCCGACCCCGAGGCCGTCCTGTGCGACGAGCCGACCGGCAACCTCGACACCGCCACCAGCCGGGAAATCCTGGCGCTGCTCGCGGCGCTGCCGGAACCGGGGCGGCGGGCCGTCGTCATGGTCACGCACGACCCGAGCGCCGCGGCCTACGGCACCCGCCTGGTGCAGATCCGCGACGGACTGGTCGAGGCGGACGGACCTGTGGAACGGAGCTGAAAGCCCGGGGACGGCCGTCCCCGGGCTTCACACGGGAACCTTCATGACCGTCTACCGGCTCCTCGCGCTGCGGTACGCCCTCCACCGGTGG
>DASPHQ010000694.1:0-9066 GCA_035629595.1 Urbifossiella sp.
TACCGAAATCTCTCCTCGTCATCGGCGGCGGCTACATCGGCCTCGAAATCGGCAGCGTCTACGCGGCACTCGGCAGCAAGATCACCGTCGTGGAGGCGCTCGACGGCCTGCTGCCGCTCGCCGACCGCGACCTGGTGGCGCCGCTGGAGAAGAAGCTGCGCGGCGAGTTCGCGGCGATCTACCTCAACACGAAGGTGATGAAGCTGGAGGCGAAGCCCGAGGGGATCGTCGTCACGCTCGAAGGGAAGGACGTGCCGGGGTCGGTCACGTTCGACCGCGTGCTGGTGTCTGTGGGACGGCGGCCGAACTTCGCCGACCTGGGGCTCGACAAGGCCGGCGTGAAGCAGGACGAGCGCGGGTTCGTCGTCGTGGACAAGCAGCGGCGCACGAGCGTGCCGCACATCCAGGCCATCGGCGACATCGCCGGCGAGCCGGGGCTGGCGCACAAGGCCACGGCCGAGGCGCGGGTGGCGGTCGAGGTGCTGCTGGGCGAACCGGCCGAGTGGGGGCCGCGGGCCATCCCGGCGGTCATCTTCACCGACCCGGAAATCGCCTGGGCCGGGCTGACGCAGAAGGACGCCGAGGCGCAGAACATCCCGCACGAGGTGCTGAAGTTCCCGTGGGCGGCGAGCGGCCGGGCCGTCAGCATCGGCCGCACCGAGGGGCTGACCAAGATGCTCGTCGATCCCGAGGGGAAGCGCGTCCTCGGCGTCGGCATCGTCGGGGCGGGGGCGGGCGAGATGATCGCCGAGGGCGTGCTGGCGGTCGAGATGGGGGCCGTCGCGCGGGACGTGCTGGAGAGCATCCACCCGCACCCGACGCTCAGCGAGACGGTGATGGAGAGCGCCGAACTGGCCTACGGCGCCGCCACGCACGTCGCCCGGCCGCGGAAGGCGGCGCGATAGTCAAGTGGGACTCATTGGTTCCAGCGGAGTGGGGGACCCAGTCCCAGAAGCATTGAGTCGTCTGGAAGAATCTATGTTGGAATGACGCGATGCCGCGTCAGGGGTTCCGGTCGGTAATCCGGGCCTGCGCGCGGGTCAGGATCATGGCGTGGTCGAACGCCATTTCCGGCAGCTTGTCCAGCGGGAACCAGCCGATGGCCTCGGCGTCGTCGGCGGCGACCGGCTTCAGTTCGTCGGCCTGCACCCGCACCAGGTACGCCACCGTGACCGTCCAGCCGCGCGGGTCGCGTCCCGGGTCGCCGGCCGTGTACAGCTGCTCCAAATCCGTCACTTCGACGCCCGTCTCTTCGAGCGTCTCCCGCTGGGCGGCGACGGCCAGTGGCTCGTTCTCGTTCACGAAGCCGCCCGGCAGCGCCCAGCGGCCGGCGAACGGGTCGCTCTTGCGGCGGATCAGCAGCACCCGCGGCCGTGGCTCCCGCGTGGCGACCACCAGGTCCACGGTCAAGGCCGGGCGCGGGTAGTCGTAAGTGAACTTCTTGGCGCGTTTTGCGGCCATCCGCAGCCCTCCGGCGGGCCAACGACTTCCGGCCGACGGTACGGCCGTGCCTTGAGGAACTTACCCGCCCGCGCGGCCGGTGCCAACCACGGAATCCGCACGGGGGGCGGCTAGAATGGGGCGTCGCGGGCTTTGGTTGGTAGCCGCGGGCTTCAGCCCGCGCGACGCCGGCGGTGTCACCGGGGCGTGGCTCCCTGGTACTCCGCCGTAGGTGGGCGCGGGCTGAAGCCCGCGGCTACCGGACCATCCGCCGTCCGATGCGTGCTTACTGAGGAGAGGTGCTTTGTGCGGTTCGAGAATGTGACCTGTTGGGAAGCAACCGACGTGACCGACCCCCGCGTCCGGGCCGCGGGCCGGATGTACGAGCGTACGCTCGACCAGGACGAGCGCATCCCGTGGGAGTGGATCGAGCGCGGCGTCGGCAACCCGTCCGGCCGCACGGCGGGTTGGAAGCGACACTTGATCCTCGCCGCCCCCGGCGGCCCGGCGGCGTCCCCCGACCAGCTCGCCGGCTACGCCTACGGGGCGTTCATCCCCGGCTTCGGCGGCTACCTGTGCTACCTCGGCGTGGACGAGGCGAGCCGCGGGGCGGGGGTGGGGAAGAAGCTGTTCGAGGCGTTCTTCGAGCGGGCCGCGGCCGACGCCGCGGCGGCGGGGGAGGCGCTGCCGTTCATGGTGTGGGAGAGCCACCGCCCCGACGCCGACGAGCCGGCCGCGGCGCACGACATCTGGGCGGCGCGGGTGCGGTTGTTCGACAAGGTCGGCGGGCTGTGGGTGAAGGGCGTCGAGTTCCTGACGCCGAATTTCGCCGGCGACGCCGGGCCGGTGCCGCTGCAGCTGTTCGTGAAGCCGGTGGACCGGCCGGCGGCGAGCTTCACCGCGGACCGGTTGTGGGGTGTGGTGGAGGGGCTGTACGAGCGGGTGTACCGCATCGACCCGGGCGAGCCCCTGTTCGAGCAGACGGTGCGTCCCGAGGTGCGGCCGGCGCTGGTGCCGGCGCGGGAGGCGGGGCGTACCCCGCAGGCACTCGGGGTGTAATCGCGAAAGCCCGGGGACGGCCGTCCCCGGGCTTTCCGGTCACTCACACTTCTAACCCTTCAGCTCGACCGACCAGTACGCGGCGTCCACGAACGACGCCCACGACTGGTACTTCTTCTGGGTCAGCTTCAGGTTCAGCAGCGGGCTCCGCTTCGGCTTCTCCGGCTTGCGGATGAGCGTCATGTTCGCCTGCCGCGGGGTGCGGCCGCCCTTGCGGACGTTACAGTCCACGCACGCGCACACGATGTTGTCCCACGTCGTGCCGCCGCCCTGGCTCCGCGGCGACACGTGGTCCAGGCTCAGCTCGCTGGTCGGGAACTTCTTCCCGCAGTACTGGCACTGGTTGTGGTCCCGGGCGAAGATGTTGCGGCGGTTGAACTTCACCGTCTGCTTCGGCATCCGGTCGTAGCCCAGCAGCCGGATCACCCGCGGCGCCTGGATGGTCGTCGTGGGCGTGTGCACCCAGTCGTCGTCCCCCTGCACGTTCAGCTTGACCCGCAGCTCGCTCAGCTCGGCCCAGGTCTGGAACGTGTACGTGGCGAACGCCCCCTCCTCGAGGCTCACCACCTCGGCCAGGTCCTTGCAGAGCAGGCAGAAGGCGCGCCGGACGCTGATGACGTGCACGGCCATGAACGTCTTGTTCAGGACGAGCACGCTGGCGTCCAGCGCGCTGGCTATGCCGGGGGCGGTGGCGAGCGGGTTCATGGCGGGCGGCCCTCCCAAGGTGACGACCCGCCGCCGGGCGCTCCGGCGGGGGTGATGGATACGAGGCGCGGCCGGGCGGAGAGGTTCAACCTCCGCCCCATCATAACCGGTCGGGGAAGGGCGCGGAAGGGGCCGCACCGGAAACCGGGCTCCGCCGCTTGCGGCCTTGCGTCGGGCAGCGCGAAGCCGCAAGCGGCAACTCAGCGCCCCGCCGCCCGCGCCAGACGTGACAGCCCCGCGGACACCTCATCGACCGACCCCACCACCGGCAGCCGCACCAGCGCCACCGTGATCGACCCGGCGCGCAGAACCCGCCGCCCCCAGCGCCGCCCGGGGTAGACCAGCGCCACCCGAGTCACGCCGCACACCGCGGCGTAGGCCAGCACCTGGTGCAGGTCCGCGGCGTCGGGGCCGGGCCGCTTCCACTTCGCGTCCAGCACCCAGCGGGCTACCCCGCGCCGCTTCACCAGCACGTCCGGCCGCAGCACCGTGTCGCCGACCGGGAAGCCGGGGTGCGCCTCAACCGTCCACCCGCCGGGCAGCCGGGACGCGAGCCCGGCCGTCAGGTGCCGCTCGAACGCCCGGCCGAGGTCGATCAGGAACGCCCCGCCGCCGGGCGCCGCGTCGGCCGTCGCGAGCCCGTCGCGGAGGGTGCGGCACAGCGCGAGCAAAGCAGTATACGCGCCCGCCCGCGGCTCCCGTTCGGCGTCCGCGAAGCGGACGTCGGTAGGGGACGCAGCGGTCACTCCGTCCAGCGGCGCGGCCGCGGCCCGCACGTCGTCACGAACCGTCGCCGGGAGGGACGGGTGGTTCGCCAGCGCCTCCGCGACCGCCTTCGGGATCTGGTTCCACGGCGCGTCCAGGTCGAACGCCGACTCGGTGACGTGGAACGTCGTCGGGAAGGCGCGGGCGGCGGCGTCGCGGAGCTGGTCGGCGGTGCGGAGCCGGCCGCGGAGGTACGGGGCGGCGTGGTCCGCGTCGCGGTAGCCGCGCACGAGCCCGACCGCCGCGAGTTCGCGCAGCCGGTCGGCGAACTCCGTCGCCAGCACGGCGAGGAGGTCGGCGGCGGGATCTGCAACGCCGCAAGCGGCGAGGGGTTCCAGGCCGAGGAGCAGCCGCAGGTTCGGCCACGGGAGTTTGGGGCGGATCGTGAGGCGGACGTGCGGCGCCTCCACGGTGCCGACGACGCCGCGGGCGGTGAGCCGGTAGCGGTCGCGCCCGTCCCCGGGGTTCACCTCAACGACGCCGGGGAAGTGCTGCCGCAGGTACGCGGCGTCAGCCGGGCGGAGGCGGACGCCCCGGGTGCGGCGCTCGACGAGAACGACCGTGCGCCGGCTCACGGCTCGTTCCCGTCCGGCTCCATTTGAAGCTCCCGCTCCGGCGCCGGCCGCGTCGCCCCGCGCAGGGCGGGCGGCCACAGCTTCCACCCGCGGCCGACGCCCCGAAGCGGGTCCTCGTCCGGCTCGCCGTTGGCCGGGCGTTGTTGCTGGATGTCGTCGGCCGCGGTCCACACCGCGGCGGTGCCGTCGGCGTCCGTGCGGTAGCGGATCGCGCCGCCGGTGTACGGGTCGGGCGGGAGCGGCGGCAGCACGTCGGCGGGGATTTCCGCCAGCGACACCGGCCACCGGCCGCGGGCCAGCCGGAACCGCTCGCACGCCACCGCGGCGCTCGCGGTCAGCAGCGAGGCCCGGGCGCGGATCGACGCCTCGCCCACCTTCTGCGTCGCGGGGAGCATCATCTTGGTGACGACGTACCGGTAGTGGCCGCTGTCCCCGAACGGCAGCTTGACCTCGGCCATCGCCTTCTTCTGTTCGTGCGGCGGCTTCTTGGCCGCCTCGATCATCTCGGTGAAGAGCTTCAGCGACATGGCCCGGTCGCCGGGGAGGAGCCCCTTGTACAGGGCGAACGCGGGGAAGACGAGCACGTTCTTGCTCCCCGCGCCGGCCACCATTCCGAGCACGTCGTTCGGCGGGATGGTGCCGTTCTCCAGCCCGTCGAACACCCGGTCGAGCGACGCCCGCTCGCCGCGGAGGCCGGTGAGGAGGTACGGGTGGTCGGCCTCGGCCCGCAGCGCCACCTGGAACGCCGCCAGCCCCCGGTCGTCCTTCGGCTCGCCCCACGCGATGACCTGCATCCCGGCGTTCGCGGCGACCTGGGCGCCCGCGATGCGGACCAGCTGCGAGATCAGGAACGGCTCGTCGCCGATCGCGCGGGTGGCGACCAGCCCGGCGCGGGCGGCCGCGACCCCGCGGTCCGGCTGCCCCTCGAGGGCGGCGAGTTTGGCATCGACTTCCAGAATCTCGAACACCTCGCGGGTGTTCTGGACGTGCGGCAGCAGGGTCATGAACGGGTTGTCGGGTACGACGAGGGGGGCGAACCCCGGCCCGCCGTCGGCGACCTCGGGGCGGAGGAAGGCGGTGCGGGCGGCGTCGCGGTTCTCGGCGCTGACCGGCCGGGCCTGGAGGTACCACACGGTGGCCCAGAACCCGGGCCACTCGTTGGTGACGTAGGCGCTGCCGAAGTCGCGGGTGCCGCGGAACGCCTGCCACTCGGGGGAAAAACCTTCGCGGAGTCGGCGGGCGACCTCGGCCGGGTTCCGCTCCGGCGGCGGGGCGGTCTTCGCGCGGGCCGCAAGCACGTCGTCGAGCCGCCAGCCGGGGTCGTCCTGGTCGAGGCGGGCGGTGACGCGCTCGAGTTCCTTCGTGCCCATGCGGCGGAGCGACGCCCGGGCGATGACGACGACGAGGGCGAGGACGCCGACGGTGACGGCGGCGCCGAAGAGGGTGCGTTTGAGCCAGCGGGGCATCCGCGTCGCGCCTCGGGGGTGGGTAACGAGAAGACGCCGGCGGCGCGGGTGGGTTTCACGCGAGACCGTCGGGTTTGACAGCCCGGCGGCGGGTGGGATAATGGGCGGAACGGAGGCCGCGATGACCCTGACGCTCCCGCCCGACCTCGAACGCTTCGTACAGGACCAGGTGGCCCACGGCCGGTTCCCCTCTGCCGACGGCGTGGTCGAGGCGGCACTGGAACTGATGCGGACGCGGCACGCCGAGCTCCTTGACCTCGTGCGGGTCGGCGTCGAGCAGGCCGACCGCGGTGAGGTGGCGCCGTTCGACCCCGCCGCGACCCTGGCACGGGTCGCGGCCGACCGCGCCCGATCCGGGGGTTGAGCCGTGCGGCAACTCGTTCGCACCCCCGCGGCCTAGCGGGACGTGGAGGAAATCCTCGGGTTCCTGCTGGACCAGAGCGAAGCGACGGCCCGCCGGTTCGTCGCCGACCTCGACGCACTCTGTCGGTTGTTCGCCTCCCAGCCCGGCGTCGGCCGGCCGCGCGACGACCTCGGCCCCGGCGTGCGGAGCCGCGTCGTCGGCTACCACGTCCTGTTCTACCGCGCCACGGCGGACAAGCTCACCGTCCTGCGGGTCATCCACGGGTCGCGCGACATCCCGGCCGCGTTCGGCGACCCCGGCTGAGCCGCCGGCAGGTCGATCGCGTACACGAACCCCGCGTCCTTGACGTACAGCCGGCCGTCGGCGATCGCCAGGTGCGACCAACTCCCCTTCCCGCACACCGCCCACCGGCCGAGTTCGGTCCACTCGTCGGCGTGGAGGCGGAACACCACCAACTCCCCCTCCGACGTCAGGCAGAAGCCCGCCCCGCCGGCCGCCGCGATAGAGTAGTGCTTCCCCGGAATCCGCGGCGAGGTCCACGCCGTCTCGCCCTTGCTCAGGTCCAAACACACCAGCCGGGCCGTGCGGTGGTCCACGCCGACGAGGTGGTCGCCGAACACCACCGGTGTCGTCATGTAGCTCTTCAGGTCGTCGCTCTTCCACGCCGTCTTCGGCTCCTCCCCCGGCGACGACGGCACGGTGACGGCGAACGTCGGCCGGCCCTCGCCGGCGATGACGACGCGGTCCTTCCACACCACCGGCGTGATGATGGTCTGGTCGTAGAGCGCCTTGAACGGCACGCCCCACAGCAGCGACTTGTCGTCGTACTTCACCCCGACCATCCGCGTGCCGGTGAAGCAGACCAGCTGCTTGACGCCGCCCGGCGACGCGACCTGCGGCGACGCGTAGCTGCTGCGGTCCTCGAGCGCCTTCCACACGGCCTTGCCGGTGAGGCGGTCGAAGGCGACGAACGTGCCCGCCTTCGGCCCGCCGACGTTCACGACGACGGTGTCGCCGTCCACGAGCGGCGAGGCGCAGGCGCCGCACGGCGGGAAGGCCATGTCGTCGCCGAGCGGTCCCTTCTTCTGGCCCCAGAACTCCGCCTTGCAGTCGTGCTTCCACAGCTGCTTGCCGGTGGCGGCGTCGAGCGCCAGCAGCACGCCGCCGAGGCCGAACGTGTAGACGCGGTCGCGGTCGAAGGCGGGGGTGGCGCCCGGCCCCTTGCCGGCGGTCGGGTCGGGCGGGGCGAACGGCTCGGCGTAGTCGATCGCCCACAGCTCCTTGCCGGTGCCGGCGTCGAGGGCGCGGACGCGCTCCTTGTCGCCGACGCGGTCGTGGACGAACACCTTCCCCGCGGCGACGCACAGCCCGGCGTAGCCGTGGCCGGCCGGCACCTTCCAGCGCGGGGCGGGAGCCTCCTTCGGCCACGTCGCGGGGAGCTTGTAGCCGGGGGCGTGGCCGTCGCGGGCGGGGCCGCGCCACTGCGGCCAGTCGGCCGCGGCCAGGAGCGGCAGGAGGAGGAGTGGAACGGCACGGGTCATGGTGACTCTCGTTGTGCGGGCGAAAGCCCGGGGACGGCCGTCCCCGGGCTTTGCGGCGGGTGTTAGTTTACCGGCGCGCGGCGGAACTGCGCCCGCAGCTGCCGCAGCGCCTCGTCCACCAACTTCTCGCCGCTACCGGCCGCCACCCGTGCAGACACCACCTCGTAATTCCCCTGCGAGTACGCGACGCGGTTCGGGATGTAGCCGATGCTCCCGTTCGCCAGCTCGGCGCAGATGGTCTGCTTGAACGGCGACCCGGCCTTGATGGCGAGCCCGAGCTCGACGAAGATTTCGCCCGGCAGGCTGACCCACGCCAGGTCGTCGCCGAGCGAGATCACCTGCACCTCGACCGGGAACGCCTTGCCGAGCCGGCCGGCCACTTCGACCGACTGGAACGCCTTGACCTGCTCCAGGAACGCCGGCGCCGGCTTCGCCCCCGCCGACAGCGCCGCGATCACGGCTTTACCCTTCGCCACGTCCTCGGCCGTCACCGCGGGCAGCTCCAGTTCCACGGTCGCGGTACTGACGCGCAGAGGGCCGTCGGCGATCGGTTCGAGGCGGTCGTAGGTCCGCAGCATCTCGGCGGCGAGGCGCGTGCCGATGCGGGCGGCCTCGCCGTGCCCGCCCTGCCGGGCGGCGCTCGACACGTTGATGTGATTGATGTCGCCGCAGCAGCCGGTGGTGAACACCGTCACCATGTCGTCGCCGCGGACGGCGGCGAGGCAGCGGGCGAGCTGGTACGGGTAGTCGGCGGAGTAGTACATGCCGCCGACCGTGTCGAGGTGCATGGCGAAGTTCACGTAGGTGGCGATCGGCTTGACGTCGAGGCCGTCCACGCACACGACCGGCACCGCCGGGTCGGTCGGCCCGGCGGGGCGCACGATGCGCGGGTTGCGCTTGCCGGGGTTCCAGCCGACGGTGCCGTCGAGCATGAAGAAGCGGCGGTTGAACGCCAAGCCGTCCTCGCGGCCGGTCGCGGTCGAGATTCGCGCCGGCCGGCGTTTCTCGTCCGCAGCCTTCACCGCGGCGGCGATGCGGGCGGGGAGTTCGTTGAGGTAGTCGCGGAGGATTTGCTGCCCGCCGGGGACGCCTTCGGTGAACCGGCCGCGCGCGGACAGCACCGGGCCGGTGTGCGAGTGCGTCGCGGAGAT
>DASPHQ010000695.1:0-6506 GCA_035629595.1 Urbifossiella sp.
GCCCAACATGAGCGACGCAGCAACTCGCAAAACGGAGCCGAAAGACAAATCCGCGCGGCGACTCATAGCAAACCTCGCTAGTTCGATAACTTGCAAAAACAGGGCGGAGTGGGGATGGTATCTATTCGCGCCTAAGTCGCAAGCTCAAATGGCTTGCCGAATGCGGCTTTGACCATTCCCGTTCCAACCTATTGATCGGCACGAACTTAAAGTGATGCTGCGAATTTCCGGAAATGCTGTCACGATGCCGCCGCGGAGGGGCACTTGTCATGCTAGCAAATTGTATGCCTTTGACCGCTTTTCGAGTCATCCCCCTATCGCTACTAGCCTCTATAGTCCTGATCCGCGAGAAAACTGACCGATGATTTTGGGCATCGAAATCGGCGGAACGAAGCTGCAACTTGGCGTCGGCCGTGGCGACGGCACGCTCGAGGCGTTGTGGCGTGGTGCCGTCGATTCCGCCGCCGGCGGCGAGGGGATCCGCCGCCGGATCGTCACCGCGGTGCCCGAGCTGCTGACGACCGCAGGGCTCACCCACGCCGACCTGCGCGGCGCGGGGGTCGGCTTTGGGGGGCCGACGGACGACGACACCCAGCGCATCATCAAGTCGCACCACGTGGCCGGGTGGGACGACTTCCCGCTCGCGGCGTGGGTGTCCGACCTGACCCGCATTCCCACCGTCAT
The DNA here is from genome assembly GCA_035629595.1 of Urbifossiella sp. Classification (GTDB taxonomy): domain Bacteria; phylum Planctomycetota; class Planctomycetia; order Gemmatales; family Gemmataceae; genus Urbifossiella. The sequence continues at coordinate 685 of DASPHQ010000695.1, forward strand.
CTGCAACGACGCCGACGTGGCCGGCCTCGCCGAGGCGCGGCACGGCGCCGGCCGCGGGCTCAGCCCGCTCTTTTACGTCACCGTCGGCACCGGCATCGGCGGCGGGCTGGTGATCGGCGACACGATGTACCGCGGGTGCGGACGCGGCGCGGTCGAGATCGGCCACGTCCGCGTCCGCGACGGCGACATCCTGGAGAGCTACGCCGCCGGGTGGGGCATCGCGGCCCGGGCCAACCGCCTGGCCGACACCGACGACCGCTACGCCGCACTCCGCAGTGTCGTCGGCCGCTCCTTGACGGCGAAGGATATTGCCACGGCGGCCGCGGCCGGCGACCCGGCGGGGCGCGACGCACTCGACGTGGCCCTGGACGCCCTGGCCGAGGCGCTCGGCCAGATGATCAAGCTCCTCTGCCCGCGGCGGGTCGTGATCGGGGGCGGCGTGTCGCTGATGGGCGACGGGCTGTTCTTCGAACCGCTCCGCCGCCGCGTCGCGGCCGCAGCGTTCCCGCCGTTCGCCGGGCTGACGGACATCGTCCCCGCGGCGCTGGGCGAGGTGGTGGTGGTCCACGGCGCCCTCGCGTTGGCGCGGCAGCGGTTCGGCGGGTAAACTGCGACCCAGGAGGTGAATATGTCCCCGACGCAGCCGACCGCGGTCCCGACGACGCGGATGACGGTTGACGAGTACTGGGAGTTCGTCCACCGCCCCGAGAACGCCGACCGCCTGTTCGAGCTCCGCAAGGGGGAGGTCATTGAGATGAGCCGACCCACCACCCTACACGGGATCGTCGCCGGCAACATCGGCGCGGATCTCGTCAACTACGCCCGGCGGGTGAGGAAAGGATTCGTCACCGTCAACGACGCGGGAGTTGTTCTGGAAGAAAAGCCCGGCACAGTCGTTGGCCCCGATGTCGCGTACTTCGTCGGCATCAAGCGGTTCGAGGACGTACCGCCGAAGTGGTCCGACCGTCCGCCGGTGCTGGCCGTCGAGGTGCTGTCCCCGAATGACAAGCCGGGGAAGGTGACCCGAAAAGTGGACGACTACCTCAACGGTGGGGTCAAGGTCGTGTGGGTTGTGGACTACGAGGAGCGGGACGTCACCATCTACCGGCCCGACCGGCGCCACACGGTCGTGGGCGCGGGAGCGGAGTTGTCCGGTGATCCTGAACTCCCGGGCTTCGTGTGCGCCGTCAGTCAGTTCTTCGTCCTTCCCGAGGATGACGATTCCGATCCCACGCCGGCTGTCTGACATGCCAACGGTTCGCGTCAAAATCTGCGGCGTCACCGCCCCGGCCGACGCCCGCCACGCGGCCGACTGCGGGGCCGACGCCGTCGGGCTGAACTTCTACCCGAAGTCGCCGCGGTACCTCACCCCCGCCGCCGCCGCCGCGATCGTGCGCGAGCTGCCGCCGTTCACGGCACCGGTCGGCGTGTTCGTCGGCGTCCCGATGCGGCAGGCGTGCGCGGTCGCGTTCCAACTCGGCCTCCGCGGCGTTCAAACCTACGACGACCGCCAGCCCGGCGACGACCCCTTCCCGTTCGCTCACGTCCCCGCCTTCCGCGTCGCCGACACCGCACAACTCGACGCCGTCCGCCGCTACGTTGAGGCGGCCCGCGCCGCCGGCCGCGCGCCCGCCGCGGTCCTCATCGACTCGTTTGTTCCCGGGCAGATGGGCGGCACCGGGCACGTCGCACCGTGGCACCTCCTCGCCGGCTTCGACCCCGGCGTGCCGGTCATTCTCGCCGGCGGGCTCACCCCCGAGAACGTCGCCGAGGCGGTCGCGGCCGTGCGGCCGTGGGGCGTCGATGTCGCCAGCGGCGTCGAGAGCTCGCCGGGGGTGAAAGACCCGGACCGGGTCGCCCGGTTCGTCCGCGCCGTCCGCGAATCGCGTTGAGCCACGCGTCAACGGTTCTAAAATGGTCACCGTCCGCGTGCCCCGACCGGCCCGTGGCTCAGGGGGAACCGTATGACCGGCGGCTACTGGCTCGGGGTGGACCTCGGCGGCACGAAAATCCTCGCCGCACTCTTCGACGACGACCTCAAACTCCTCGCCAAGTCGAAGCAGCCGACCGGCGCCGCCGACGGCCCCGCCGGCGTCGTCGGCCGCATCGTCGCGGGTGTCGACGCGGTGCTGAAGGAGACCGGCATCGACCCCGCGCAGGTCCGCGGCATGGGTCTCGGCGTCCCCGGGCAAATCGTCATCGGCACGACCACGGTGAAGTTCGCCCCGAACCTCGACTGGCACGACGTGGACATCGCCCCGCTGCTCCCGGCCGCGTGGACGTGGCCGGTGGCGCTCGAGAACGACGTGCGGATGGGAACGTACGGCGAGTTCGCGTACGGCGCGGCGAAGGGCGCCCGAAACGTGTTCGGCGTGTTCGTCGGCACCGGCGTCGGCGGCGGGTTGATCCTCAACGGCGAGCTGTTCACCGGCTTCAACGGCAACGCTGGCGAGGTCGGGCACCTCGTCGTTCACTGGCGGCGCGGCAGCAGCCTGGAGAGCATCGCCGGCCGGAAGTACATGATGAAGCGGGCCAAGGAGGTGCTCGACGACGCCCCCAAGCGTGTCCGCAAGGAGTGGAAGAACGTGGACCTGGCGAAGGTACGCAGCTCGCAGCTCGCCGAGTACTACCAGAAGGGCGACCCGGTGGCGGTGCAGCTGGTTGACGACGGCGCCCGCGCCCTCGGCGCCGCGGTCGGCGGCGTGGTCAACCTCCTCAGCCCCGAGGTCGTGGTGATCGGCGGCGGCGTCGCGGGCGCGCTCGGCGACCCGTTCATCGAGCGGGTGTGGGAACTGGCCCAGCGGTACACGTTGCCCGGAGCCGCCGACAACGTCCGCTGTGTCGCCGCGGCCCTCGGCGACGATTCGGGAGTCATCGGGTGTGCGGCGTATGCCCGGTCACGGCGCGCGTAGCTCGGGCGAAGCCCACCCGTTGCAACGGGTGGGCTTTCGGACGCTTACCCTTCACACTCATCACCTGAAGCACAAGACACGATGAACCGCGACTGGCAGACCCGCTACGAGCTCGCGGTCGAGGCCGCCCGCAAGGCCGGCGACTTGGCGCGGGCGTACTACGAGACCACCTTCGACATCGAGAACAAGGCCGACGACACCCCGGTGACAGTCGCCGACCGGCAGGCCGAGCAGCTCATCCGGGCGCACGTCGCACAGCACTTCCCGGACGACGGCTTCCTCGGCGAGGAGTTCGGCGACCAGCCCGGCACGTCCGGCTTCCGCTGGGTCATCGACCCGATCGACGGCACCCGCTCGTTCGTGCGACACATACCGATCTGGGCGACGTTGATCGGCCTGGAGTACCGCGGCGAGCCAATCGGCGGTGTCGCCTACGCCCCGGTCCTCGGGCAGGTGTACCGGGCGCTCCGCGGCGACGGGGCGTACGTCAACGACCGCCGCATCCACGTCGCCGCTACCGACAAGCTCGGCGACGCGCTGATGTGCTACAGCAGCCTGAACTGGTTCACGAAGGTCGGCCGCGAGAACGCGTTCCTGGAGCTGGTGCGAAAGACGCACCGGCAGCGCGGCTTCGGCGACTTCTACGGCTTCTGCCTTGTCGCCGAGGGGGCGTGCGACTTCATGATCGACCACGGCGTCCACGAGTGGGACGTGTCCGGCCTGAAGGCGATCGTCGAGGAGGCCGGCGGCTCGTTCACCGACTGGACCGGCACCCCGACCACGACCACGCCGGACGTGCTGGCCAGCAACGGAAAGCTCCACGCCGACGTGCTGGCAATCCTCCGCGACACGCCCTGAACACCTGTTGCCATTCGACAGCCGCCCGCGAAGAATGACAGGACGGCTAAACGTCGGCCGCCCCGCCTCGCCTTACCCCTCCCCGTGCAGGAGTCGCGCACCATGCGCCGCCGCTTGTTCTGCCTCGCCGCTTTCCTCACGGCCGCCGTCCTCCCGACGGCCGCCGCCCAACCGCCCGCCGGCTGGTCCACCGTGAAGGGCCAGTTCACCTTCCCCGCCGACAAGGAGCTGCCGAAGCGGGCCGCGCTCGACGTGACCCAGGACAAGGCCCACTGCCTGAGCAAGGGGCCGATCCTCGACGAAATGCTGATCGTCAACGAGAAGAACCGCGGCGTGAAGAACGTGGTCGTGTGGCTCCGCCCGGACAACGTGGACAAGGAGTCGAAGCTGTCGGCCGACCAGATTCACCCGTCCGACAAGGGGCGCAAGGCAGCGGCGGTGGTGATCGACCAGCCGTGCTGCATGTTCACCCCGCGGATCACGATCGCCCGCGCCGGCGACACGATCGTGGCGAAGAACTCGGCCCCGGTGGCGCACAACTTCTCGTGGTCGAGCGCGAACAACGGCGAACACAACCCGATCATCCCGGCGGGCGGCGAGCACAAGATCGGGCCGCTGGTCGGGGAGAACTCGCCGATCCCGTACAAGTGCACCATCCACCCGTGGATGAACGGCACCGTCCGCGTCTTCGACCACCCGTACTACGCGATCACCGACGCCGACGGCAACTTCACGATGGCGAACGCCCCGCAGGGGAAGTTCCGCATGGTGGTGTGGCACGAGAAGTCGGGCTTCCTCGGCGGCCGGGACGGCCGGTTCGGCACGCCGATCGAGATCAAGGGCGACGTGACGCAGCTGCCGGCGACGCCCTTCCCCGAGCTGGCTAAGTAACCGGGTTCTCCGCTTGCGGCGTTGCAGCCTCAACGCTGCATCGCCGCAAGCGGAGAAGCCCCGAGCCACGAACCCCACTCTTCTCCCCCGAGGTCCGCGATGAGCCGTACCGGGCTCTGCCTGTCCGCCTTTACCGCGGCCGCCCTGCTGCCGATTGCGTCCGCACAGCCCCCGGCCGGTGGTTGGGCCACGCTCAAGGGCCAGATTGTGTTCCCGGCCGGCAAGGCGTTGCCCAAGCGGGCGCCGCTCGTCGTGAACAACGACCCGAAGCACTGCCTGAGCAAGGGGCCGATCCTCGACGACGTGCTGCTGGTGAACGACAAGAGCCGCGGCGTGCGGAACGTGGTGGTGTGGCTGCGGCCGAACAACATGGTGGCGAAGGCCGCGCTCGACCCGAACGAGATTCACCCGTCCGACAAGAACCGGAAGGCGGCGAAGGTCGAGATCGACCAGCCGTGCTGCATGTTCACCCCGCGGGTCACCCTGGCCCGGGTCGGCGACACGATCGTCGTCAAGAACCCCGCCCCGGTGGCGCACAACTTCTTCTGGACGAGCGCGAACTGCGGCAACTTCAACCCGAACATCGCGCCGGGGCAGACGTGGGAGATGCCGCAGCCGTTGGCCGCGGAGTCGGCGGCGATCCCGTACAAGTGCTCGTTCCACTCGTGGATGTCCGGCACCGTCCGCGTCTTCGACCACCCGTACTACGCGCTCACCGACGACGACGGCCGGTTCACGATGCCGAACGCCCCGGCGGGTAACTACCGGCTGATGGTGTGGCACGAGAAGTTCGGCATCCTCGGCGGACCGGGAGGCCGCTTCGGGACGCCGATCGTCATCGCCGGCCCTGCGACGGACCTGCCGGCGATGCCGTTCCCGGAGCTGGCGAACTGATACGCTGAACGCCCGGGGATGGCCGTGCCCGGGCTTGCTTTTCACTTCGCCTGCTGGTGCCGCACCGCCGCCCCGATAAAGTCGCGGAACAACGGGTGCGGCTTCGTCGGCTTCGACTTGAACTCGGGGTGGCACTGCACCGCCACGAACCACGGGTGCCCCCGCAACTCCAGCGCCTCCACCAGCGTGCCGTCCGGGCTCGTGCCGCTGAACACCAGCCCCGCCGCCGCCAGCCGGTCGCGGTAGAGGTTGTTCACCTCGTAGCGG
>DASPHQ010000696.1:0-2841 GCA_035629595.1 Urbifossiella sp.
TGTTTCCGGCGCCCCCCCACCGGGTTCCGGAAACAAGTGCTTCTGCCAGAAGAATCGCCGTCGGAGCGACGCCGCCGAATTGATCGCACCGCGAATCGTTGCCCGGCAAGGAGTTGGGATGCGGGCCAAACGCCAACGCCCGGGGGAGTGACCCCCGGGCGTTTTCGTTCGTTGCTACGCCGCGAGCGGCGTCGGCGGTCAGTCGGCGGCGCCCTGGTTGCGCTTGTACAGCGGCAGGTGGCGGTAGTACACCTCGAGCGTCAGCAGGCTCAGGCAGGTGGTGCCGACGCGGCCGCAGTGGCTGCCGATGGTGCCCGGGTCGGGGTTCCAGCTGCCGGTGGTCACGCCCTGCTTGTTCTGCACCACCACCAGCCAGTCGCGCATGCCGCCGAGCCGCTTGCCGGTCGCGTCCTTCGGCCCCTCGTTCCACTCCTGCCACTCCTGGCCGCCGTAGAAGTGGACCACCTGCGTCGCGTAGTAGTAGTAGTACATCTCCGGGGTGGCCGTGCTCCCCTTCACCTGCTCCCGCAGCCGCGGCGCCCGCACCCGGTCGGTCTTGGTGATCGTGTTGGTGGCGTCCGCCTTCGGGCCGCCGAACAGGCCGATCGTCCCCTCGGCCAGGCCGGCGTTGTTCGGCCCCCAGCCGTCCACGTAGTAGCGGCACAGGAGGCCGACCGCGGTCAGCGCGGTGCCCGGCCGGCCGTTCGGGGCGGCGTACCCGTACGCCGACTTCAGCGACCCCGACGACACCTTGTTCAGGAAGTCGATCCCCTTCTTGATCGTCGCGTCCGGGACGGTGATCCCCTTCGACAGCTGGGCCGCCCGCAGCGCCTGGATCTGCCAGCCCACGATCGACGTGTCGCCGGTGGCCCCGGACTGGTAGCCCCAGCTGCCGTCGGCCCCCTGGGCGCGGACGATGTAGTTGATCGCCGACTGGGCGTGGTCGAGGATCGCCCGGTCCTTGGTCATCCCGTACGCCTCGCACAGGGCCATCGTCGAGATGGCGTGGCCGTACATGTACTGCGGGCTGCCGTGGTTGAACCGGCCGGTCGACACGTTCAGGTCGTTCTTCAGCCAGTTGATCCCCTCGGTCATCGTCTTGGCGTACGTCCCGCCCGACTTGTGCGTCTGGCCGGCGGCCAGGAACGGCAGCAGCGCCAGCCCGGTCGAGGTGGCCCAGTCCTTCGTCTTCATCTTCGGGTCGGCCGGGTCGAACTCCCAGTACCCGGCCGACTTCTGCTGGTTCGCCAGCCACTTCAGCCCGCGGGCCACGGCCGCCTCGCTCTCCGAGTTCCCGCCGCCCTCCTTCAGCAGCTTGCTCTTCGTCCCGCCGCTGCGGCCGGAGAACTCGGCCGACAGCAGCCCGGCCGCCCCGCCGGTGCCGGTCACCGCGCTGCCGGTGTCGCCGACCGCCCCGGGCGTGGTCAGGTCCGTCGACGGCAGCCCGATCGCGGCCAGCGCGTTGGCGTCGTTGGCCTTCGCGTCCGGCACCCCCTGCGGGTCGTCGGTCACCAGGCCGACGGAGGTCTTCTCCCGCTCGTCCAGCTCGGGGATGCTCGCCTCGTGCGGGTCGAAGCCGAGCTCCTCGATGGTCAGGTTCTTCTCGTCCTCCGTGAGCTCCTTCTCGACGTTGGCCGCGATGATCTTCTCCGGCGGCCGCGACTCGGGGGAGCGGAACCCGAAGATGAGGAAGGCGAGGCCGATGATGCCGAGGTGGACGAGGCCGCTGACCACCCACGCGGGGAGGTGGCGGTTGACGAGCCGGTCGTGGGTCGTCTCCTCCACCCCGCCGACGCGGCGGATCACGGCCGGGCCGGCGGCCGGCGCGGCGCGGAGGTTCGCGGGCGGGTTCGGTACGGACGGCGTGCTCACGGTCGTCTCCTCGGGCGGGCGGGACGTTGGAACTAGTGTATCACAGCACTTCGAACAAATCTCGCGTCTTTGTGGGGCCGGTTTCCGACCGGTCATTTCAACCCGTCCCGGGGCGTTGCCCCGGGCTATGTTGTCCCAGGCCGTTGGCCTGAAAACCCGGGCACCCTCTTCAGCCCGAAGGGCTGGGACAGCATAGCCCGGGGCAACGCCCCGGTTCGGGCACCGGGGCGGGCACCGGGCGGCGCTCTCCCCGATCCCGTGTCACTCGGTGAACGGGTTCTTCACCCGGGCGGCCTCGTACTCGGCCCGGGCGCGGTCGTCGCCGACGCGGAACCAGCGGCTCAACAGGACGGCGCTCAGGGCCAGGAACACGACCCCGCCGACGATGATCGGGACGAACCACTTCACCCACTCGCGCGGGCCGTCGGGCTCCGCCAGCACGGTCAGGCCGCGGGCGATCAGCAGCGGCGCCTTCCTCCACTTGTAGCGGTTCGGGTCGTCCTTGTGGGGCTCGGCCGACTCGTAGTGGAACAGCTTGAAGAAGTACCCGGCCACGACGACGCTGTAGCTCATCCGCGCGGCCGGCTCGACGCCCTCGGGGAGCTCGGAGATGACCACGCACACCGGGTTGCCGCTCGGCTCGTTGTTCGGCACCACCCACGCCTGGTACAGCTCCGCCACCCCCGCGTCGGTCAGCTCCTTGCTCCGCTCGATCTGCTTCACCCGGATCAGCCGGCCGCGGACCTCGACCAGCTTGAACTGGTAGTCCTGGCGGCCGTCCTGGAACAGGTCGGCGAAGGTCACGTCCTTGCGGGCGGCGGCCCGGAGGGCGTCGGGCTCGAACTTGCGGGCGTGGAGCACGATCCGGTTCCACGCCGCCAGGTCGTCCGCGTGCTGCGGGGCGTCGTCGCGGACCAGCCGGAACGCCCGGTAGCGGGTCTCCAGGGCGACGGCGGACGCCTCGGCCGG
>DASPHQ010000697.1:0-2873 GCA_035629595.1 Urbifossiella sp.
TGCCCATCCGCTGCGACAACACGGCGATCGAACCCTGGGTGTTCCGCCCCGGCTCCGCCGGCGGCGTGCAGCTCCGCTACTCCCTGTACACGCCGACGGGGACGCGGGTGTACCTCGGCCACGCCGGCCGCATGTCGGCGACCGTCGCGCCGGGCGAGAGTATCACGCTCACCGCGGGCCTGCCTCCGGTGCGCGAGCCGGGTCGGTACGTGTTCCACGCCGACCTCGTGGACACGCAGGTGATCGACCTGCACGACGCCGACTTCGTCCAGTACGGCTCCGAGCCGCTGGTTGCCGACGTGACCGTGAAGTGAGGCCAAGATGCTGTCCGTCGTGATCCCGGTGAAGGACGAGCGGGACAACGTCCGCCCGGTGGCCGACCGGGTGCGCGACGCCCTCCGCGACGCCGGCCCGTGGGAACTCGTATTCGTGGACGACGGCAGCACCGACGGCACGTTCGCGGCGCTCGAAGCCGTCGCCGCCGCCGACGCGCGGGTGAAGGTGGTGCGGCTGCGGCGGAACTTCGGCCAGAGCGCCGCCACCCAGGCCGGCCTCGACGCCTCCAGCGGCGACGTGGTCGCCACCCTCGACGGCGACCTGCAGAACGACCCCGCCGACATCCCGCGCATGGTCGCCAAGCTCGACGAGGGGTACGACGCCGTGCTCGGGTTGCGCGAGAAGCGGCAGGACAAACTGCTGCTGCGGAAGGTGCCGAGCCTGGTCGCGAACCGCATCATCCGCCGCGTGCTCGGCATCCCGTTCAAGGACTTCGGCTGTGCCCTCCGCGTCATGCGGCGCGACGTGGCCGACGGCCTGGAGCTGTACGGCGAGATGCACCGCTTCATCACCGCGCTGATCCTCCAGCAGGGCGCCCGCGTGGCGCAGCTGCCGGTGGCGCACCACCCGCGCACCGCCGGGCAGTCGAAGTACAACCTGACGCGGACCGTGCGCGTCGTGCTCGACCTGATGACGGTGAAGTTCCTGGGCAGCTACCAGACGCGGCCGATGCACGTGTTCGGCAGCCTCGGCCTCGGGTGCATCGCGCTCGGGTTCCTGTCGGTGGTGGCGTCGGTGGTGATGAAGTACACGACCGGCCCCGGCATGACGGCGAACCCGCTGTTCCTGATCGGCGCGGTGGCGGCGCTGACCGGCGTGCAGTTCCTGTCGCTGGGTTTGGTCGGCGAGGTGCTGACGCGGGTGTACTTCGAGAGCCAGGGGAAGCGGCCGTACACCGTCCGCGAGCGCCGCAACCCGGATGCCGGTCCCGCCCCGCTCCGCCGCGCGGCGTGAGAGTAGTAGACATGCGGTGTCGAAACCCTCGGTTTTAGCCCGGAGGGCGTCGGCGTGTAGCCCGGGGTGGACAACCTATTGCAAACGTGGGAGGGGGTTGTCTCTAAACGACTTAGGGAATCAGGGGATAGGTGCTGCGGGCGGATCGTCCGACTTGGGTCGATCTAAAATCCGCCTGACAGCCCCAAACCTCAGCGATTCCGTGAGCAAAGAGAACTCTCCCCCACCACGTTTGCAATTCGTTGGCAACCCCGGGCGGCGTCCGGCGGAGTTCGAGGTGCGTGACTCCCACCAACCACGCCGCGGGCCGCCCGGGGTTGCACCCCAGGATTTCGGCCGAGCGTGCCGACATCTCTCCTGACGTTCTCTGAACCGGGGGGATAGAACAGAACCGGGCACGGTCACGCATTCCTCACCACGGACGGACCCCATGTCACCCGCCGCCCCGCCGGTCTGGACGGTCAAGGCACTGCTCGACTGGACGGCCGACTTCCTCGCCAAGAAGAACGTCCCCGGCCCCGCCGCGAAGCTCGACGCCCGCCTGCTGCTGGCCCACGTCCTCAAGTGCAAGCCGATCGACGTGCTGGTGCGGTACGACGAGCAGCCGACGGACGCCGACCGCACGACGTTCCGCGAACTCATCAAGCGCCGCGTCGACGGCTGGCCGGTGGCGTACCTCCTCGGCGAGAAGGAGTTCTTCCTCCTGCCGTTCGAGGTGACGCCGGCCGTGCTCATCCCGCGGCCCGAGACGGAAACGCTGGTCGGCGAGGCGGTGTCGCTGCTGAAGAAGCTGCCGAGCCCGACGGCGCTCGACCTGTGTACCGGTTCCGGCTGCGTCGCGGTGAGCCTGGCGCACGGCGTCAAGGCGGCGCGGGTGACGGCGACGGACGTGTCGCCGGACGCGCTTGACGTGGCCCGCCGCAACGCGGCGCGGAACAAGGTTGCCGAGCGCATCGACTTCCTGGCCGGCGACCTGTTCGCGCCGCTGCCGGACGGCGCCGCGTTCGACGTGGTGGCGACGAACCCGCCGTACGTGACGCAGACGGAACTGGCGGGGTTGCAGCCGGAGGTGCGCGACCACGAGCCGCGGCTGGCGCTGGACGGCGGCCCGGACGGGCTGGCGTTCTACCGCCGTATCGCGGCCGGTGTGGACGGGTACTTGAAGCCCGGGGGTTGGCTCCTGGCCGAGATCGGCGCGACGCAGGGGGACGCGGTGGCGGCGCTGTTCGCGGAGCGGCTCGACGTGGAGAAGACGCTCAGGGACGTGGCGGGGTTGCCGCGGGTGGTGGTGGCGCGAAAGCGGCGGTAGGCCGGGGCGCGGCCCTATCATGGACGCCACCCCGACCCACGGAGCGAAGCGCCATGCGGCTGGCGACGGTGCTCACGCCGATGTCCGACGAGAACCTTCAGCTGGCCGCTCAGTGCGGTGTCACTGATGTCGTCCACCGCTACCCGGGCGCCGACATCGCCGTGCTCCGTGCGGCGAAGCAGCGCATCGCGTCCTTCGGCATGTCGCTGTCGGTCGTCGAGGGGTATCTGCCGATCGAGGCCATCAAGCTCGGCGCCGACGACGGCCGCGAACT
>DASPHQ010000698.1:0-4806 GCA_035629595.1 Urbifossiella sp.
GAACGTGGTGGCCGGCAAGACCGACCGGCGGAACGGGGCGATCATCCTCATGGACGAGGAGCGGAAGGACGTGCTGGCGTGGGAGTTCGAGGACGGGTGGGTCCACAAGATCGACGGCCCCGCGCTCAACGCCAAGGGGAACGAGGTGGCGGTCGAGATGGTCGAGATCGTGGTCGAGTCCCTGACCCTGCGGACGGGCTGACCGCGATGCCCGAGTACCTCGCCCCGGGCGTGTACGTGGAGCGGCCGGACGCCGCCCGCCCGGCCGCCGCCCCGCGGACCGACGTAGCCGGCCTCGTCGGGTACGCCGAGCGCGGCCCGCTGCACGCGCCGGTGCGGGTCGAGTCGTGGCGGCAGTACGCGGCGGCGTTCGGTGAGTTCGCGGCCCCCGGCTACCTGCCGCTGGCCGTCCGCGCGTTCTTCGACAACGGCGGCCGCACCTGCCACGTCGTCCGCGTGGCCGACCGCGGCGCGGCCGCGCCCGCCGCCGCCGTGCTGCCGGGGTCGGGGTGGGTGGTGGAGGCGTCGAGCCCGGGGCGGTGGGGGAACCGGCTGGCCGTCGCCGTCCGCACGGCACGGGCGGCGCAGACGACGGCCGCCCCGGACCCCGCCGGCGGCCGCGGCGCCACGCGGGTGGCGAGCGTCGCCCTGTTCGAGCCGTTCGCGCTGGCGCGGCTGACGCAGCGGCAGGGCGCGACGGTCGTGGTGGCGGTCGCGGTCGTCGGCGGGGTGGACGGCGAGCGGCAGCGGCTCGTCTGGGCGGCACCGCTCGACACGATCATCGACCCGACGGCCGAGTTCACGGTCGAGTGCCTGACGTTCACGCTCGTGGTCACCCGCGACGGCCGGGCGGCGGCGCAGGTGGAAGGGCTGTCGGCGGTGGCGGGGCACGTTCGGTACGCCCCGCGGGTGCTGGCCGACCGGGCGGACCGCCCCGGCCCGCCGCAGCCGCCGCCGCTGGTGGTCGTGCGCGCGGTACGGCCCGTGGCGACCGCCGCCGACCTGCCGGCGGACGCCGCCCCGGTCCTCCTTGCCGGCGGGGACGACGGGCTGGCGAGCGTGCGGGTCGAGGATTTTACGGGGGCGCCGGAGGACGAGCTGGACCTGGACGCCGCCGGGCGGCCGCGGCTCCGCGGGCTGCGCGCCCTGGAAGCGGTGGACGAGGTCGCGCTGGTCGCGGTGCCGGACGTGTTCGCCCGCCCGCCGCGGCCGGTCCGGTACGCCCCGCCGCCCCCGCCGCCGCCGGCCGACCCGTGCGCCTGCGCCCCGCCGCCGCCCGCCGACCCGCCGGCGCCGCAGCCGGTGCCCGAGGCTCCCGACCTGCCGCCGGCGTTCGACGACGCGGCGGCGTTCCGGGTGCAGGCCGCGGTCGTCGCGCACTGCGAGGCGATGGGCGACCGGTTCGGGCTGCTCGCGGTGCCGCCGGAAGCGGCGCGCCCGGCCGCGGGGCACCAGGCGGCGCTGGCGTGGCGGGCGCGGTTCGACACGACGTTCGCGGCCCTGTACCACCCGTGGCTGACGGTCACCGACCCGGTCACCGGGCTGCCGACCGACGTGCCGCCGTGCGGGGCCGTCGCCGGCGTGATCGCCCGCACGGACCTGGAGGTCGGCGTCCACCGCGCGCCGGCGAACCTCCCCGTCCGCGGGGCCGTCGCGCCGACCACGGAGGTCGACGCCGCGGCGCACGGCGTGTTCAACCCGCGCGGCGTGAACGTGCTCCGCTCCGCCCCCGGCCGCGGCGTGCTGGTGGCCGGCGCGCGGACGCTCGGGAGCGACCCGGACCTGCGGTTCGTGAACGTCCGCCGGCTGCTGCTGATGATCGAGAAGACGGCGGGCCTCGCGGCCCGGTGGGCGGTGTTCGAGCCGAACTCGTTCGCCACCCGCGCCCGGCTGCGGCTCGTGCTCGAGTCGTTCCTCGCCGCGCTGTGGCGGCGCGGCGCGCTGGCCGGGGCGCAGCCGGAGGAGGCGTACTTCGTCCGGTGCGACGAGGCGACGAGTCCGGCGGAGGCGCGGGCGAACGGGCGGCTGGTGGCGGAGGTCGGGGTGGCCCCGGCGATCCCCGGCGAGTTCGTCGTCGTCCGGCTCGGCCGGGCGGCCGACGAGGCGGTGGCGGCGGCTGACTGACGGAGGCTCATCGAGGAGCGTCCGCCCGGCGAGCCGGGGGCGCGAGCCCCCGGATTCCGGAGCCCGGAGGGCGTCGGCGTGTAGCCCGGGGTGCAACCCCGGGCGGCCTACGGCGTGGTTCGTGGGGTGATGCGGCGCGAACTCCGCCCGTCGCCCGCCCGGGGTTGCACCCCGGGCTACACGCCGACGCCCTCCGGGCTGAAGCCCAGAACCGGAAGTCGACTGACGGAGGCGGTATGGGGCGCGGCGACCCGGTGCTCGGGTTCAACTTCCTGGTCACCCTCCTCGACACCGGCAGCGACCTGGCCGCGGTCGCGTCGGCCGTCGGGGCGGCCGTCCTCGGCGGGTTCAGCGAGTGCTCGGGACTCGACGGCACCCTCCAGGTCGAGGAGTACAAGGAGGGCGGCCGCAACGACGCGGTGCTGAAGTTCCCCACCCGCGCCCAGTGGGGCAACATCACCCTCAAGCGCGGGGTGACGGCCCTCCCGGGGGCCGGCGGGCTGTGGGACTGGTACCACGGGTTCGTCCGCGGCCGCGGCCGCCGCCGCGACGGCCTCATCGTCCTCCAGGACGAGGCCCGCGCGCCGGTCGCGGTGTGGCAGTTCCGCCGCGGGCTGCCGGTCAAGTGGACCGGCCCGAGCCTCAACGCGGCGCAGAACGCGGTCGCCGTCGAGGCGCTGGAGATCGCCCACGAGGGGCTGACCTGGGTGACCGCGGCCGCCGCGGTCGGGGGGTGACCGGTGGAAGTCCAGATCGGCGAGGTGGCGAGCACCGTCCGGGCCGCCGACGGGGCCGGGCTCTTGGCCCCCGAGGTGCTCCGGGCCGTCGTCGCCGCCGTGCGAGCGCAACTCCGCGACGAGCAGGACCACGCCCGCCGGGTGGCCGACGAGCGGCGGATCACGGCCGGGGGCGAGACGTGAACGAGCTGCAGCACGCCGCCTTCTGGGTCGAGTGGGGGCCGAACGACTTCGAGACCATCGACGTCCAGTTCAACCCGACCGAGCTGGCGTTCACGAAGGCGGCCCAGTTCGCCGAGATCGCCATCCCCGGGCTCGACGCCCCGGTCCAGCAGTTCGTCCGCGGGCAGGCCGAGAAGCTGACCGTCGAGCTGTTCTTCGACACCACCGACGGCGGCGCCGGCGCGGCCGCGACGAGCGTGACCACGCTGACCGACCGGTTCTACCAGCTGGTGAAGATCGACGCCCGGACGCACGCCCCGCCGGTGTGCGAGTTCCACTGGAACGCGGCGCACTTCCCCGGCGTCGGCGAGCGCGGCATGGGGGCGGGGTACGCGAACCAGCGGCGGAACGCCTTCCGGTGCGTGGTCGAGAGCGTGGCGCAGAAGTTCACGCTGTTCAGCCCGCAGGGGGTGCCGCTGCGGGCGACGCTGAGCCTGGCCCTGCGCGAGTACAAGACGCTGGCCGAGCAGCTGGTGCAGCTGAACCTCCAGTCGCCGGACCACACCCGGGCGTACGTGGTGCGCGCCGGCGACACGCTCCCCGGGGTGGCCGCGGCGGTGTACGGCCGGCCGGCCGAGTGGCGGGCGCTGGCCGAGGCCAACGGCATCGCCGACCCCCGCCGGCTCGCCCCCGGCCGCACCCTGACGGTGCCGCCGCTATGACCCCCGCGCTGCTGCCGCCGCCGGACACCACGTCGCTCGCCGCGGAGGGCTCGTTCTACGTCCCGGCGTTCGAGGTCCGGCTCCGCCCGGCCCGCGGCGGCCCGGCCGGGAAGCTGCCGCCGGCCGTCGTCCGCGACGTGACCCAGGTGACGTACAAGGACAACGTCAACGAGATCGACGGGTTCGAGCTGACGGTGAACAACTGGGACGCGACGGCGCGGGACTTCAAGTACACCGGCCGCGCCCGCCCCGGCCGCGGCGGCGACGCCGAGCACGCGGCGGCGTTCGACCCCGGGCAGGAGCTCGAGCTGTACATGGGCTACGCCGGCAAGCTCACCCTGATGATGACCGGCCAGATCACCACCCAGGAGCCGACGTTCCCCGCCGCCGGGGCGCCGACGCTGGCCGTCCGCGGGCTGAACGTGCTCCACCAGCTCCGCCGCAAGCAGTTCACGGACTACTGGCCGAAGGCCGGCGCCGCCGGCATCCGCGACAGCGAGGTGGCCCGCGACATCGGCACCCTGACCGACAAGGACGCGAAGGACAAGAAGGACGCCAAGCGGTTCCCGGTGCCGGTCCGCATCGACCCCGAGGCGCTGGCGAAGGAGCCGTACCAGCACCACGTCTTTCAGCAGAACGCCTACGACATCGTGTTCCTGATGGGGCTGGCCCGCCGCCGCGGGTACGTGGTGTTCGTGGAGGAGGCGCCGGGGCCGAACGGGGAGCCGACGCGGCAGCTGTACTTCGGCCCGTCCACCGGCCGCACCCCCGCCCCGCGCGACGTGACGTTCCGGCTCGAATGGGGCAAGACGCTGACCGAGTTCAAGCCGACGCTCACGACCGCGAAGCAGGTCGGGTCGGTGGTGGTGCGCGGGTGGGACCGCAAGACCAAGAAGGCGATCGAGGTGACGGTGACGCTCAAGGACGCCGGCATCAACCGCGACCTGGGGGACATCGAGGCGGCGTTCAAGGAGCGGCAGGAGGTGGTGGCCGACCCGCCGGTGTACACCGAGGCCGAGGCCAAGGCCCGCGGCATCGACATCCTCAAGAACCGGCTCAAG